>JANYFV010000370.1 GCA_025359635.1 Undibacterium sp.
GTAAATTCTTCTCAGATGCAGCACCATTAGTAATCAATTTGCGGAAAAAAGGTATCAGCAAAATCATCACAACACCAACCGCAACGCTACCCCAGCCTAAGTTGGAAAAAATACTCGTGTAGATAGGGTTAGTCGTGGCAGCTAAACCTTCGCGTGCTTCAGGTACCAGGCCGGAAAAATAACTGGAAAATACTGAAGCTACACCCGTCAATAACATCCATGTACCCATCATGATACCTTGGTATTGTTTTGGCGCGAGGCGACCTATCATCGCATAGCCGATAGGTGAAATCAGCAGTTCAGCAATGCTTTGGAATACGTAGCTGATGAAGATCCATTTAAAGCCGACGATGCCATCTGGGCCAGCTAATGCGATCCCAACTGGCAAGACGAGGAAGCCCACGCCGATTAATACCAGCGATGTGGCAAACTGATTTGGTACATCAATTCTCCAGCCTTTCTGGCGCAATTTATTAAACCAGATTGCCATCAAGGGGCCGCCTATCATGATGATGAAAGTATTGATATTCTGTATCCATTGCGGCGCTATTTCTATGCCCCAGACATGACGATTGACGTTGTTGTCAGTGAAGAGTTGTAAGCCTGATGGTGCCATCTGATATAGCGTCCAGAATGTCAGGGAGCCGATTGCTAGCATGAGATAGGCGACCATGTTTTTACGTTCGCGGCTGTCCTTGTGTTTGATCGTCAGAACGATCAAGGTCACTGCGATCAGTGCCCCAACCATGATCACCAGGTTACCGCTAAGTTCGGCGTGATGCAGCATGATATTGACTAGAGGTATCAGTCCAAGCAAGATCCCTAATCCAACCAAAAACCTTATTTTAAATTTTGCCGGTGTTGCATTGAGTAACGGAGTATTCAGGTCTTTAAGTATCTTCCAGTTCGCCCCGGCTAACACGACGGCAAGAAAATTGCCGATTGTCGCAAAGATAAACAGGTTGGGGTAATCATGTTGGTTTTCGAAATATCCTGCAGCAGAAAATCCAATAAAAAACCCCAGATTCATGCCGGCATAATTCCACAGAAAGGCACTTTCTCTGCGATCATCCTCAGGTTTGAATCGTTGAGTTAACATGAGATTAATGCAGGTGACATTGAGGCCGCTACCAGTTAAAAAGAAGGCTAGGCCCCAGTAGAGTTCCGAGGCTGAACCGCCAGAAATAATGCCGCAACCAATAACCTGCGCCAGCATGCCGCCGACAAAAAGATTGCGGTTACTCAGAAAGCGCCCGCCTAAATATCCACCGAATAAATGTAAGCCGTAGTTAAACGCACTGAATACCCCCATGATGGCGGTCGCGTCTTTGGTGGTGAAATTGAGTTTTTTGGTCGTATATAAAACTAGGGTGGAGTACAAAACCGCAAAGCCTAAGGTGGCGAAAATTTGAATGAAAAATAAGACACCAGCGCCTTCGGGGATTGCCGCAATTCTCTGTTTGAGCGTTAACAAGTTCGTCTCCTGATTGTTATTTGATCATGATTTGATCGCATTTTTAGCAACTTTTTGCGTCGCTTTTGTGTCGATTAACTAATTTTTTTCGACTGCCTTAAGCAGATAAAGATAAAAGGCGTTGGCATTGTAAGTCCTTTTGCCGTGTAAATGTTAAGGTGATGGTGATAGAGAAAACGGCAATTGCCAAGGCAATAAAAAAACCTGCGAGATGAAAAATCATCGCAGGTTTTTTTGCTTCCTCAATTTTATGTTGAGGAGAAGTATTTGGTATTAAGCTAGGTTTGCAGCAGCAAAATCCCAGTTCACTAAGGACCAGAAAGCTTCCAGATATTTTGGACGTGCATTTCGATAGTCGATGTAGTAAGCGTGCTCCCACAAATCGCAAGTGACTAATGGTTTGTCGGTTGTCGTCAGTGGTGTGGCAGCATTGGAAGTGTTGACGATATCGAGTGTGCCGTCTGCTTTTTTGACCAGCCATGTCCAGCTAGAACCGAAATTGCCTATACATGATTTAGTAAAAGCGTCTTTGAAGGCGTCGAAGGAACCCCATTTTGCATTGATGGCGTCAAGCAAGGCACCAGTTGGAGCACCGCCACCGTTAGGCTTTAAGCCATTCCAGTAGAAAGTGTGATTCCAGATTTGTGCTGAATTATTGAAAATACCGGCGGAAGATTTTTTAACGATTTCTTCAAGCGTGGCGCTTTCGAATTCAGTACCTTTGATTAGGTTGTTCAGATTCGTTACATAGGTTTGATGATGCTTGCCGTAGTGATATTCCAGCGTTTCTTTGGAGATATGCGGAGCTAAAGCGTCTAGGGCATATGGCAATGCTGGCAGGGTATGTTCCATGTTGTATCCTTCTGAGGTGAGTTCGGTGGGTCTGAGTTTCAGTAATCTGAAACAGTAAAAACAGCATTGTAAGCGTTTGTGCAATAGCTTGCAGTATCAGTGTAATTTTTGTACTGATATAAACTTAAATACTCTCTGATAATTTAGATTGCACAGAATTAATGCCTATTTCCGCGCTATCTGTTGCGGTACGTATCGTGATGAAGCTATTCGCTTTGATATCCTGGCTAGTGCGGATGAGCTTGCCCTTGTTGTCGCTCAGAATCGTATAGCCACGTTCCAAAGTGCGTTGTGGATTTAATAGTTCAAGCTGCGATGCCGTGGAATTGAGCGTGGTTCTTTGTTGTTGAATCTGACGGGTAAATCCATCGCGGAGTCGACGCTCTGCAGCATCGAGATGGTGCTGATGCAAGCTCAGTTTGGGTCGGTTTCCGGTCATCCGGGTTTGCAGCTGCGCTAAGCGCGACAGGCCAATTTGTACCGGAGTTTGTATCGCATATTGCAATCTTTGCGAGCAGACTTGAACCTGCATGCGTTTGTTGGCGATGCTGGCGATTGGGCTCAGCAGATGGCGCGCTGTCCAGTCTAGCGTTTGCGCTTTTGTCGAGAGCTGTCTTTGCATGCTTCGCTGTAAATGGCGCTGAAACTGACCAATTTGTGCCATCCATTCTTCCCTCGTGCGAGTGGCCAGTTCGGCTGCCGCGGTTGGCGTTGGTGCGCGCAGATCTGCGGCAAAATCGGCAATGGTAAAGTCGGTTTCATGGCCAACTCCACTAATCACGGGCATGCTGCAATGGGAAATCGTGCGTGCCACGATTTCTGCATTGAACGACCATAAATCTTCGATACTGCCGCCACCGCGACACACTAGTAGCACATCACATTCCTCACGGGCAGAGGCGGTGGCAATCGCTTGTGCAATTTTTTCGGAGGCGCCATCTCCTTGCACCGGTGTCGGATACAAAATGACGTTGATATGCGGTGCGCGTCGTTTTAGCGTAGTCAGCAGGTCACGTAAGGCTGCTGCCTGAAGGCTTGTGACGATGCCTATGCATTTGATGAATGGCGGAATGGCACGTTTACGCTCGGGATCAAACAGCCCTTCTTTGGTCAATTTTTCTTTTAACTGCAAGAAGGCTTCATACAGGTTGCCGACACCAGCGCGACGTATCGCCTCGACATTGATCTGGTAGTCGCCTCTTGGCGTATATAAGCTGACCAACGCGCGCACCTCAACCTTGTCGCCTTCGCGCGGAGAAAAATCCACATATTGGGCACGCCCGCGAAACATCACGGCCTTCACTTGCGCCGCGCTATCTTTCAGGGTGAAGTACCAATGTCCAGACGTGGCGCGGGTAAAATTTGAAATTTCACCGGAAACCCACGTCAGTGGTATGTTTCGCTCCAAAAGTTGTGCAACCGCTTGGTTTAGCGCGGAAACTGTGATGACAGAACCCGTAGATAATGGATTTGGGAGGCGCGAATCAGTATTCATAGGGGATGTGGCAGTAAAAGCTGTCCACAGAAACGTGGTGTGGTCATCAGAATGTCATTAAGTGTGTCAGAAGTCAAAAGCAACATAAGTGTTTGTTGTAAGTCTTTGTTTTTAATGATGAATATTTATTGCTCAATAATTGGGCATTTTCAGAAAATGCTTATAAATCAAGGACTTTGGTTTGCTTGGGTCATCTTGTGCACAAACTTATCCACAGAAAATGTGGAATCAGATTCGGATAATTGAGTCTTGGGCTTTTCATTTCTACCTGCTTGATTGTTTGGCAGTCGCACTTAATGGTATGAAATCATAGACTTAAAAAGTAGTCAGAACTTTGTGCACAATCTTGTCCACAGAATCTGTGGAAAACTTTTACTTTCAATCATTATGCCGGGAAACTATTTTCAGAAATAGTTTAAGTTCTTTGCTTATTTTGATAGCGCGACTTAAAAACCGCTTAAAATCAAACTGTTAAGAAGTTAACTCGGAGATATCCACAATCTTGCACACAGAATTTGTGCAAAACTTTGGTTTGATTGCGCTATTTTAAAAGTTTAAAATAAAAAAATGTAAGCATCCACTTGCTCACAAGCACACAACAGGCTACATTGCAGGGCTAGATTCATACGCTAAGGAGTTTCATTTGTTCGCTATTCTTCAAGCCGCTGGTTGGCCGATTTACCTTTTACTCGCTGCGTCTATCATCGCGCTCGCGCTCATTATCGAGCGTAGCTTATCGTTGCGACGCCAACGTATACTCCCTAAAACCTTACTTGCTGAAGTTATCCGCGTGTATCACGCCGGAAAAGTTAAGCAAGAAGTGATTGATCAGCTGGCGAATAATTCACCTTTAGGTAAAGTGCTTGCGGCTGGTCTGCGCAACGTTAATGCACCGCGAGAAGTGATGAAGGAATCAATTGAAGAAGCTGGCCGTGGCGTTGCCCATGAACTCGAGCGCTTCTTGACTACTCTCGGCACGATTGCTTCGCTGGCGCCTTTGATGGGTTTGTTTGGTACTGTCGTGGGGATGATAGAAATTTTTGGCTCACAAAATTCTGCTGGTGCAAATCCTGCGCAACTGGCGCACGGCATTTCAGTCGCACTTTACAATACCGGTTTTGGTTTGTTAATTGCGATGCCCGCTATGGTTTTCTACCGGCATTACCGTGCTTTGGTCGATAGTCTGGTGGTGGATATGGAGCAGCAGGCAGTCAAGTTCGTCGACACTGTTCACGGCGCGAGAAAATAAGATGGATTTTCGCAAAGGTAAGGGCAGGGAAGATCCAGAAATCAACCTGATTCCTTTTATTGACGTCTTGCTGGTCATACTAATTTTCTTGATGGTAACGACCACCTACAGTCGCTTTACTGAATTACAGATTACCTTGCCAACAGCAGATGCAGAAAAGGCGCAGGTAAAGCCGGATCAAATCGAAATTGGGATTGATGCGCAAGGCCGCTATAAAATAAATAGCCAGCCCGTGTCTTTTTTGGATACGGCGACCTTGGCCAATGATCTGAAACAAGCTGCAGGCGCAATCGAGTCTGGTAAAGATGGCGCGCAACATGACCCTGTAGTGATTATCAATGCTGATCGCGCAGCAACACATCAATCTGTCATCGATGTGTTGGAGGCGGCTCGAATTGCCGGTTTGGCTAAAGTCACTTTCGCTGCCCAGGCGTCGACAAAATCCAAGTAATTTATTGTCGACGCATTAGCGTTCAAATGGAGTAATTTCCCTTGCGTTCCAATCTCGAAACGGTGTTGCTACGTGTCTGGTCGGGGCGCGGCGTAATTGCTTGCCTATTGTGGCCGCTTTCCAAATTATTTCAACTCATCAGCAGTTTCCGTTTCGCGTTGTTTGTGATGGGTTTTAAGTCTCAGACAAGGTTGCCAGAACCTGTCATTGTTGTTGGTAATATTTTTCTCGGCGGTACAGGTAAGACACCATTGGTGATCTGGTTGGCACAGCAGCTAAAGCTGGCGGGTTGGCGGCCAGGCGTGATTTCTCGCGGCTACGCGGCAAATGCAGCAACCATCTCTGAAGTACATACTGACTCAAATGCCAGTGACGTTGGTGACGAACCTTTACTCATCGCGCAGCGGGCGGATTGTCCTGTAATAGTTGGGCGCAATCGCGGCGCTGCGGCGCGTGCCTTATTGTTGGCTCATCCTGGCGTCAATATTATTATTTCTGATGACGGCTTACAGCATTATTCCTTGGCGCGTGATGTAGAAATTCTTATGTTTGATCAACGCGGTGTCGGGAATGGCTGGTTGTTACCAGCGGGTCCTTTACGTGAGACGGCGCAGCGGCGGCGTGATTTCACGATCCTGAATACCCCGGCTGGTATTGCCGTAACCGGAATTGGTCCGGATGTAATCCATATGCAATTGATGCCGGATAAAATGTTTTGTCTAAGTGCGCCAGAACAAATAATGACACTGACAGAAATTAAGGATAAACGTATCACGGCTGCTGCTGGTATCGGGCATCCGGAACGTTTCTTTTCTATGCTGCGCAGTGCAGGATTGAATTTTGCACCACTGCCTTTGAACGATCACCATGTATTTTCAGCAAAATCTTTTTGCGATATTGATGCCGATATCATCCTGATCACCGAAAAGGATGCAGTAAAATGTCGCCAGATAGCCGAACTGCAAAGCGATGTGCGTATTTGGGTCGTACCCGTTAGCGCGCAGCTTGAGACAGATTTGTTGGCAAATATACTTAAATTGATTTCGGAGAAACAGAATGGACGCACGCTTGCTTGATGTGTTGGTTTGCCCCTTGTGCAAAGGTCCGCTGGCCTATGACAAAGACGCAAAAGAATTGATCTGCAATGCAGATCGTCTTGCTTACCCGATTCGTGATGATATTCCTATTATGTGGACAGATCAGGCGCGTGTATTGGATGCCACTCAGCAAGTGAAATAAAGGTGAGCTTTACCGTCATTATTCCGGCGCGTTTGGCCTCAAGCCGTCTGCCGAACAAACCTTTAGCCGACATCGCTGGCAAACCTATGGTGGTACGTACGGCTGAGCGCGCCCTGTTGTCTGGCGCCAGTCAAATTATGGTGGCAACCGATCATCTTGATATTCTCGCAGCATGTAAAGAGCATGGTATTCCTGCGTGTATGACTCGGTCAGATCATCCATCAGGTACTGACCGCATTGCTGAAGTTGCCGCAGTGATGGGGCTCTCTGATGATGCAGTGGTAGTGAATGTTCAGGGCGATGAGCCTTTAATCGCGCCAGAGTTAATTGCCGCGACAGCAACGCTAGTAAATCTGCAAGTGCCGATGGCGACAGCAGCGCATGCCATCCACGACATGCAAGATGCGTTTAATCCTAATGTGGTTAAAGTGGTGTTGGATAAAAAGGGGCGCGCGATGTATTTTTCTCGGGCGACAATTCCATGGCATCGCGATGCCTTCGCAATGAATTGCGAAGTGCTGCCGTCAGATTATGTGGCGCTACGCCATATAGGCTTGTATGCATACCGGAATGATTTTTTACAATCCTATCCTTTGCTTGAGAAATCACCATTGGAGCAAATTGAGGCATTGGAACAACTGCGGGTTTTGTGGAATGGGCATGCTATTGCAGTGCACATAACGGAAGCTAGCCCTGCACCCGGGGTCGATACTATTGAGGATTTAATCAAGGTAAGAAACCTTTTTGTGCAGGATTGATAAAATTCCTGCATGACAGCATGGCAAAGCATCAATAAATAAAAAAAGTGTGGTAAGTTTCGTGAAAAGAAACTGTGTTAAAACTGATGCTAGCAAAACTAGAATTATAAAAATAAATACAGGTAAGTATCGGTAGCATCAAATTGCAATAAATCAAATTTGTACGATTGTTATCCTTTCGGATCATGACCGTACGCAAAAAATTCAAACTCGTCTTAGGAACTAAAATGCGTCTTATTTTGTTGGGAGCACCAGGAGCAGGTAAGGGAACACAAGCCACTTACATCAAGGAAAAATTTAATATTCCTCAAATTTCAACCGGAGATATGTTACGCGCAGCGGTCAAAGCTGGCACGCCACTTGGTCTTGAAGCTAAAAAAGTCATGGACGCAGGAGGCTTGGTTTCCGACGATATCATTATCGGCTTGGTTAAGGATCGATTGAAGCAAGCCGATTGTGCCAACGGTTATTTATTTGATGGCTTTCCTCGTACAACTCCTCAGGCAGATGCCATGAAAGATGCTGGTGTCAGCATAGATTACGTCCTTGAAATCGATGTACCTGACAGCGCCATCGTTGACAGAATGAGTGGTCGACGCGTTCATCCTGCGTCAGGCCGTACTTACCATGTGAAATTTAATCCGCCGAAAGTTGAAGGCCTGGATAATGAAACAGGCGAACAATTGGTGCAGCGTGACGATGATAAAGAAGAGACAGTCAAAAAACGCTTGACTGTATACCATGAACAGACAGAAGTGTTAGTCGGCTACTATGGCGATTGGGCCAAATCTGGTCAGCCAGGCGCACCGAAGTATCGCAAAATCGCAGGGGTCGGGGCGGTAGAAGCAATTCGCGATGCGGCATTCGCGGCATTGATGGAATAAGAAAAAGCGGACTTTTTGTCCGCTTTTTTTATTGTCGAATTTAAATAGCAACTCAATTAAAAATTAACTGACGAAAGGGGGTAGCGAGCAATTTTCTGAGCAAAAGTTTTAGACCAAAACAGTAGATGATATTTTCAAAAAAACAGAAAAAACGGTTGTTCATTTTATTGAAATAAAAGGCCTTTGAATTTGCCATGCGTCACAAGCGCATGCGGGTAGTTAGTGCCCTGAATTCAAATGCCAATAACAAAAATTGGAGGAGTCAACATGGATAAAAGTATGTGGATGGTCTTGGTCTTAGTTTGTGGAGTATTAGCAGTACTTTATGGCTTGATTACTAGAGCTTGGATTTTAAAACAGGATGCGGGAAATGCCCGCATGCAGGAAATTGCAACCGCGATTCAAGAAGGTGCAGCCGCTTATCTTGCTCGTCAATATAGAACCATTGCGATGGTTGGTGCGATATTGTTTGTGGTTATCGCTGTCTTGCCAGGTTTGGGTTTGCCGACTGCGGCGGGCTTTCTCATTGGCGCTGTACTTTCTGGCGCTTGCGGTTTTATTGGGATGAACGTATCTGTTCGCGCCAATGTTCGTACTGCGCAAGCGGCCACTAAAGGAATGAATCAAGCATTGGACGTTGCATTTAAAGGCGGCGCGATTACCGGCATGTTAGTCGCTGGTATGGGGCTCTTAGGCGTTACAGTGTTTTATATGTTTTTGACCAAAGATGTTTCAACTGCGTCACAGCATGATCTTATTAAGCCTTTAATTGGCTTGGCATTTGGCGCTTCCTTGATTTCTATTTTTGCACGTTTGGGTGGCGGTATCTTTACCAAAGGCGCAGACGTCGGTGCAGATTTGGTGGGTAAGGTTGAAGCAGGAATTCCAGAAGATGATCCGCGCAATCCTGCTGTGATTGCGGATAACGTCGGTGATAACGTTGGTGATTGCGCTGGTATGGCCGCTGACTTGTTTGAGACGTATGTAGTCACTTTGATCGCGACGATGTTGCTCGGCGCTTTACAATTATCAGCTGCTGGTACAGAAGCGATTTTATATCCACTATTACTCGGTGCGGTTTCGATTCCCGCCTCTATTATTGGTTGTTCGATGGTGAAACATACACCAGGCAAAAAAATCATGTCAGCCTTGTACACCGGGTTGTGGTGGGCTGCTGGCCTGTCATTAATTGGCTTCGGCGTCGTGACTTGGATGCTTTTCAAAGATGAAGGCATGCGTCATCAAATGATGTTTTCTTCCGTGGTTGGTATTGTGTTGACTGGCCTCATGGTCTACATCACTGAATACTATACAGGTACTGATTTCAAGCCTGTTCGCCATATCGCCGAAGCTTCGACCACTGGGCATGGTACTAATATCATTGCTGGTCTTGGCGTGTCGATGAAGTCAACTGCTTATCCAGTATTGGCAGTCTGTGTTGCGATTTTGGTGTCATATAAATTTGGTGGTGGTTTATACGGTATTGCGATTGCTGCGACATCGATGTTGTCGATGGCTGGCATTATTGTTGCACTCGATGCCTATGGTCCAATTACTGATAACGCCGGTGGTATCGCAGAAATGTCTGGCATGCCAGAATCGGTTCGTGCCATTACTGATCCGCTCGATGCAGTGGGCAACACAACCAAAGCGGTGACTAAAGGCTATGCGATTGGTTCTGCTGGTTTAGCTGCCTTGGTTTTGTTTGCCGACTATACCCATGCGCTGAGCTCAGTGGGCTTGGACGTCAAATTTGATTTGGCTGATCCACAAGTGATCGTTGGCTTGTTTATCGGTGGCTTGATCCCTTACTTGTTCGGTGCGATGGCGATGGAGGCGGTTGGTCGTGCAGCGGGCGCTGTGGTGGTCGAAGTACGTCGTCAATTCCGTGACATCAAAGGCATCATGGATGGTACAGGTAAGCCGGAATACGATAAGGCTGTTGATATGCTGACTGCCTCCGCAATTAAGGAAATGATTTTGCCTTCTTTGTTGCCTGTCTTTGTGCCAATTTTGGTCGGCTTGACCTTAGGCCCCGCTGCATTGGGCGGAATGTTGATGGGGACGATTATTACAGGTCTGTTCGTCGCGATATCAATGACGACTGGTGGGGGTGCCTGGGATAACGCCAAGAAGTACATTGAAGACGGCCATTTTGGCGGTAAGGGTTCTGAGGCGCATAAGGCCGCAGTGACGGGTGATACTGTTGGCGATCCTTATAAAGACACCGCAGGTCCTGCGGTGAACCCTTTGATTAAGATCATCAATATAGTTGCTTTGCTGTTGGTGCCATTGTTTCCGTTGCTGCCATGGACAGCAGCGACAGCCGTTGCTCCACATGTTGATACTTCGGTCAAGGTTGTTGCGCCAGTCGCAAATGTCGAAGTGCTTGCGCCTGCGATGGCTGTGGTCGAATCAGTGCCGGCAGCCGAGGCTTCAATGGCAGCATCGGCATCAATGAAATAAAAATTAGCAAAATGCAGAAAAAAGGCAACTTCGGTTGCCTTTTTTTATTTTGCTTCATGAAATATGGGTAAAATATATGGTAATTGACGTTTACGTAAACGTAATATAAAAATTTGTAAAATCCAACTGTCGGCGAGACTAACGAATACATTCCGTTTAATTCACACTTCGTCGACTTTTTTTGATCAATTTCATATTCACTATTTAAAGAGGCAAGAAATGCAAATTCAGAATAATGTTTTTATCGTTACAGGTGGTGCTTCTGGCCTAGGCGCAGCTACTGCCCGAATGATCGTTGCCAACGGCGGTAAAGTTGTCTTGGCAGATGTACAGGTAGAATCTGGTGAGAAACTGGCTGCTGAATTAGGCGCTAAGTTTGTCAAATGCGATGTAACTTCTGAAATCGATGGCAATGCCGTCGTCGAAGCTGCGACTGCAATCGGTACCGTACGTGGGTTGATCAATTGTGCGGGCGTGGCACCAGCGGTCAAGACTTTGGGAAAAGACGGTGCACACCCATTGGACGTCTTCCAGCGCGTTGTGAATATCAACCTGATAGGCACGTTCAACATGGCGCGTCTGGCCGCATTGGCAATGAGCAAAACAGAAGCGAATGAGCACGGTGAACGCGGTATCATCATCAATACGGCATCGGTCGCCGCCTACGATGGTCAAATGGGTCAGGCTGCCTATGGTTCTTCTAAGGCTGCAATCGTTGGCTTGACTTTGCCGATGGCGCGTGACTTGTCAAGAAACGGTGTGCGTGTGATGACAATCGCACCAGGTATATTTGAAACGCCAATGTTGATGGGCATGCCACAGGAAGTACAAGATGCGTTGGGTAAGATGGTGCCATTCCCGTCTCGCCTCGGAAAGCCGGAAGAATATGCGCATTTGGCCAAGGCGATTATAGAAAATGTCATGTTAAACGGAGAAACTATTCGACTCGATGGTGCAATTCGCATGCAGCCAAAATAAATCGTGTTGTAAATTGTCGTACAACAAGCAAATTTGCATAATCCAGCATGACATTTTGATAGCAGGCTTATACACTAGGGCAAACAGATGTTTGCCCTTTTTTTTCGCGTTGGAACTCGATGATTGATAATTCAAATACAGGCTTGATCTTAACTGGCGGCGGCGCCAGAGCTGCGTATCAGGTAGGTGTGCTGAAGGCGATTGCAGATATCTTGCTGGAAGAAGGATGGCAGAAAAAAGATAATCCTTTCGGCATTATTTGCGGCACCTCAGCTGGTGCGATTAACGCAACTGCCTTGGCCTGTCGTTGCGACAATTTTCAAGAGGCGATATCGAGCATTCTCCATGTCTGGGAAAACTTTGAGGCAGCGCAGGTTTATCGTGCCGATTCATTGGGCGTCATTCGTTCAGGTGCGCGCTGGCTGTCACTGATGTCATTTGGCTGGTTGCTGAATAAATGGCGCAAGTCCCCACCAACCTCTCTCTTAGATAATTCGCCTTTAGCGGGTTTATTAACTCGCATGCTGGACATGGATAGGCTCGATCAGGCATTGGCGAATGGTTCACTGCGCGCACTTGCAGTGACTGCATCGTCTTACACGGCTGGTCAGCATCTTACCTTTTATCAGACCTTGGCTGATATTGAGCCTTGGGTCAGAAGCCAGCGACTAGCACAACGTGATTTTATTGGTGTGCAGCACCTGCTGGCGTCTTCCGCTATCCCATTTATTTTTCCGGCGATTCCACTTAATTGGGGCGGTCGCCTGGAGTATTGTGGCGATGGATCGATGCGGCAACTGGCGCCAATTTCTCCTGCAATTCACCTCGGCGCGAAAAAAGTACTGATCGTCGGGGCTGGTAGATTATCCGAGCCACCTCATCACAATACCGAAAATGCGCAATATCCAAGTCTGGCACAAATTGCCGGTCATGCCATGTCGAGTATTTTTTTGGATAGTCTCGCGGTAGATATTGAAAGATTAATGAGGATTAATAAAACGCTGTCCATGTTACCCCCCGAGTTGCTGGCAAATACACCCTTGAAACCGGTAGATATTTTGGTGATCGCGCCTTCAGAGCGGCTCGACGAAATCGCCAGCAGGCACACCCATAGCCTACCTTTACCGGTCAGAACGATGTTGGGTGGTATCGGCGCAACGGAAGTTCGTGGTGCGGCATTGGCATCTTACCTATTATTTGAATCTAGCTACACGCGAGAGTTGATCGAATTAGGAAAAAAGGATACTTGGGAAAAGCGCCAGGAAGTATGCAGTTTTTTTTCTAATAAAGACAAGGCTTTATAAAATAGTTATTTTTATGCTACTGAAACTTGATTCGTGGAGTACAAAACGGTAACCTAGTGCACTTAAAATCATTTGCACTACTTAAAAAGCACTATGAATATTAAAAATGTTTTTGCAAGAACATCATCTATTTTTTTAGTAATACTGCTCTTTTCACTGAACGTTTTTGCGAAAAGCACCACGCAACTGGATATTGTCGAGGTTGCATCTTTACCAAAAGAAGCGCAATCCATGCTTATGTTGATCAAGCAAGGTGGATCATTCCCGTATGAAAAAGATGGTGCGATCTTTGGAAATTATGAAAGTAAGTTGCCAAAACAAAAGCGCGGCTATTACCATGAATATACGGTGAAGACGCCACGAGCACATAATCGGGGCGCTAGACGTATCATTGCTGGCGGCCAGCCAATGACATCCGGTGAGTATTATTACACGGATGATCATTACGATAGTTTTAAGAAAATACGGCAGTAAATTATTTTTGATGTGGCAAACGGAGTCTTCATGACAATGATCTCACCAACAGAGGGAGAAATGGATTTGTTAAAAACAGTTGCACCAAATGTTGTGCAGTCTATTCGCGCGTTTCGGATTCCCGATTTGCAAGCGGAGGCGGCTAAACTGGGGCAACATTTTTTGTATGCTTATTGTCTTGAAGCAAGTACCAAACAGCAGGTTTTAGGGAGGATCGCTACATCATTTGGATTTCCCAAGCATTTTGGTAAAAATTTTGATGCCTTGTCCGATTGCTTGACGGATCTCGTCCATAAAGCAGGTGCTCAGCCAGGATTTGTAGTTGTGTTGGAGCAACTGCCGAATACCCCCAAATTTGATAAAGAGGCGAGAGAAACTCTGCTCGACGTATTTCGCGATGCGGCAGATTTTTGGGCTGAGAAAAAAGTTGCATTTCGTGTATTTTATTCCTTCGAATAAATCTAATTAAGACCAGAAATGTACATGCCGACTTTGATAGGTCGGCATTTTTATTTGGGGCTTGGACTCGTACAGCGGTACAATGCCGCCATGAAAAAGATCGTAATATTAATTTCTGGACGCGGAAGTAACATGCAAGCAATTGCGCTAGCCGCCAAAGAACAACAATGGCCAGCACAAATTGTTGCAGTGATCAGTAACCGTGCAGACGCTGCAGGGCTAGAGTTTGCAGCAAGTTTGGGCATACCAACAGCGCTAGTGATCAGCAAAGATTTTGCTACCAGGGAAGCTTTTGACGCCGCACTTCAAGCGGAAATAGATCGCTATTCTCCGGATTTGGTCGTGCTAGCAGGCTTTATGCGGATCTTGACAGCACCGTTCGTCGAACATTATGCCGGACGGATGATGAATATTCATCCCTCATTGTTGCCGAGTTTTACAGGTCTGGCAACGCATCAACAGGCACTTGACGCTGGCGTTAAAATGCATGGTGTGACCGTACATTTCGTCACTGCCCAACTAGATCATGGCCCGATTATTGATCAGGCAGTAGTGAGAGTTTTACAAAACGATACTGAAGAAAGTCTATCCGCAAGATTATTGTCGCATGAGCATCTGATTTATCCACGGGCTGTGCGATGGTTCGTCGAAGGTAAATTAACTGTTAAAGGCAATTGCGTCCATGTTGATGCAGACTTAACAGATAATATAGAGAATTGAAAAGGAAATAAAAAATGAGATTACCTCCAGCGATCATCGGTCATGCCGAAGAAGTTCTACGCGAAATTTTGCGTTTCACAGGGCCAGCCGATGGAACGCTGTCACGTTATTTTCGCGAGCACCCACGTTTGGGTGGCCGTGAAAGAGGTGTTATTGCTGAGGCTATCTACGGCTTGCTACGTAATAAAAGTGTCTACACAAGTTTCTCGGAGTCGGGCACGGGTTCGGCCATGCGTAGAATTACTTTGCTAGGTTTGGCTGATGCAGTCGGTGTGGATTCTCTTGGGGGCCTAAGCGAAGAAGAAATAATTTGGCTGCAGCGAGTGATGCAGATTGATCGTACGCATTTACCGGTTGCGATGAAATCGAATATGCCATATTGGTTGTGGCAAAAGCTAGTGCAAAAATTTGGTGAAACAGAGGCCTTGCAACTGACAGATGCCCTGAATACACCTGCTGCTTTGGATTTGCGCGTGAATACTTTAAAAGGTAATCGCGACGACGTTGTGAGTACTTTGGCGCAAGCGCCGATTATTGCCGAACTTACTCCATATTCTGCAACGGGGTTACGTATTACGAAAAAACCGTCTATCCAAAATCTTCCTTTGTTTAAAGACGGCACGATAGAAGTACAAGACGAAGGCAGTCAACTCCTGGCACAGTTGGTTGGCGCAAAACGCGGAGAAATGGTGGCGGATTTTTGTGCCGGTGCGGGTGGAAAGACACTAGCCTTAGGTGCCTTCATGCGTAACACTGGACGCTTATATGCATTTGATATTTCGGAAAAACGCCTGGCGAGATTGAAGCCCCGTTTGGCACGTAGCGGTTTATCGAATGTTCATCCAGTGCTTATCGCTCACGAAAGAGATGCAAAAATTAAGCGCCTGTCGGGAAAACTTGATCGCGTTCTGGTAGATGCTCCATGCAGTGGTTTGGGTACGCTAAGACGAAACCCTGATGTGAAATGGCGTCAGACTGAAGCCGGTATCGCCGAGTTAAATGTCAAGCAAACAGCTATTTTGGATAGTGCGGCAAGGTTGTTAAAAGGCGGTGGTCGTTTGGTCTACGCGACTTGCAGCATGCTGGAAGAAGAGAACGAAAACATCGTGCAGGCTTTTTTGGCGGCACATCCTGATTTTACTTTAATCCCAGCTTCACAAATTCTCGCTGAACAAAAAGTGGATCTGGACATGGGCGATTATCTCAAGCTCTTGCCGCACTTGCATCACACTGACGGATTTTTTGCTGCGATTATGCAAAGAAATAATGTCGCCGTTGAGAGCACCCCGACTCCAAGCGAGTAATTGAGTAACAGAAAAAGTATTTGCTTATGAACGCAAGCCTGATTGAAAGTTTACTGACTAATTTGCTGGAAGATTCGCGGGAAATTAGCTTTTTCTGGCAAATAGGGACAGTGCTGGTTTGCTGTGTTCTGGCTTGGTTGGTTTCACGTTTTTTGAGAAAAATATTCTCTAAGCTTGATGCAACATCTGCGTCAATAAAGTTAGGGGTGCAGAGTTTTTCAAGAGTGATATTTCCTACGCTTATCCTGCTGTTTCTGTTTGTTGCCAAAGCGATTTTGGGGAAATGGCAGCATACAAATTTACTGCGTTTGCTGTTTCCTATCGTCACTTCGTTTGCGCTAATCCGGTTGGTTTTTTATATCGTGCGTCAAACCTTTGCACGCGAGGGAAAAATTGGTCACTTCCTCGCTTTTTTTGAAAAAGTATTTGTTGGTTTGGTGATGTTGGGTATGGTGTTGTACTTCTCAGGTTTATGGCAGGAACTGTATTCATCTTTAGACGGGACGATCATTCCGCTCGGGCGCAACAAAATTTCTATTTTGGATATTTTGCAAACGATCGCCTCTGTGACAGTGACTGTGATTGTCGCGATGTGGGCAAGCACGGCACTTGAAGCGCGGTTGATGTTGTTACCGCAGCTAAATACTTCACTTAAAGTCGTTTTCTCAAGACTGGGCCGGACGATTCTGATCTTGCTGGCTATCTTGTTGAGCTTGTCGATGGTTGGAATTGACTTGACTGTTTTGTCAGTGTTTGGCGGAGCTTTAGGTGTGGGCTTAGGATTGGGTTTGCAAAAAATTACCAGCAGTTATATCTCTGGTTTTATTATCTTACTTGACGGTAGTATCTCGATCGGTGACATGATTTCTGTTGATAAATTTAATGGATCAGTGACTGACATCAAAACGCGTTACACAGTGTTAAAAGGATTGGATGGCGGTGAGGCTATCATTCCAAATGAAATGCTGGTATCTAATCCAGTGCAAAATTACTCTTTGACTGATCGATCTGTAGTCATTACAACAGATTTGACCGTTGCGTATAAAACCGACTTGGAGGCCTTATTACCCGTGCTGGTACAAGCGGTTGCGAGTGTTGAACGTGTGTCAAAAGAAAATGAACCATCGGCTTACTTAATTAAGTTTGGTGCTGATGGATTGGATTTGCGCGTGGGATTTTGGATTGCCGATCCTGAGAATGGTCGGACAAATATCCTCTCTGAAGTTAACCGCGCTATCTGGAGAACATTGCAATTGCACGCAATTGAATTACCGTATCCCCAACGAGCTATTACAGTAAATAATGCCTCTGGTAAAGTTTTAGACCTTCAGTAAAAAAACGCGTAAAATACTCAGTGAAATATACAAATATAGCGGCTAATTTTTCTTGGAAAATAACTGCAATTGTGTAATTAACCACGGAGTAAATGTTATTTTGAGTACTTTTTTTGAAGCTGTAGTTGATTTTCTGTCCAATGGACTTACTCGTGCAAGCGCTTGGCAAGTCTTCATATTTACGATGGTGGTTACCCATATAACGATTGCAAGCGTCACAATATTTTTGCATCGTTGCCAGGCGCATCGCGCACTTGAATTACATGCGATCCCAAGTCATTTCTTCCGGTTTTGGTTGTGGTTGACGACCGGGCAAGTGACCAAGGAATGGGCGGCTATTCATCGTAAGCATCACGCCAAATGTGAAACTGAAGAAGATCCACATAGCCCTGTCACGCGCGGTATTAAAAAAGTTTTGTTTGAAGGTGCCGAGTTATATCGGGCCGAGTCTAAAAACCTTGAAACCATGCAAAAATATGGTCACGGTACTCCCGATGACTGGGTAGAGCAAAACTTGTATACGCGGTTTAGCTGGTTTGGCATGGTTCTCATGTTAGCCGTCAATGTATTATTGTTTGGCGTTCTTGGAGTAACGGTTTGGGCAGTACAAATGATGTGGATCCCTATTACTGCTGCTGGGATTATTAATGGCATCGGACATTACTGGGGTTATAGAAATTATGATTGCGCTGATGCTTCGAGAAATATTTTACCCATAGGTATCTTGATTGGAGGTGAAGAGTTACACAACAATCACCATACTTTTGGCACTTCTGCGAAATTGTCTTCAAAATGGTATGAATTCGATATTGGTTGGTTGTATATTCGCACTATGGAAATAATCGGTTTGGCAAAGGTCAAAAAAATTGCACCAGAACCCAAATTCTCTACCGCAAAAATTGTTGTCGACCTCGAAACTCTACAAGCAGTCATTACAAATCGTTATGATGTTATGGCGAAGTACACGAAGTTCTTACATAAGGCTTGGCGTACTGAAGTAGAACAATTACGAGCGAAATCTCAATTTGAAGAAGGTTTTTTGAAGACAGCGAAAAAACTGTTGCAACGTGAGCCAACTAAACTTGAGGCTCCTCAAAAACAGCAATTATCTGAATTGCTTGCTCACAGTAATGCATTAAAAACGATGCATGAAATGCGAGTAGAGCTTGGTTTAATTTGGGAGCGCTCAACAGTAAGTCGTGAACAGTTGGTCTGTCAGTTGCAGGACTGGTGTATTCGCGCTGAAGCATCCGGTATTCAGACCCTCTCAGATTTCTCACTTAGATTACGTAGCTATGCCTAATTAATATAAATTACTCATAAATGATCTAGATTTAAACAGCGCCCTAAAATGGCGCTGTTTTTTTATCTGAATATGTTTGGTGATGAATAAAGAAAAAACATGAAAAAAAACCCCGCCAGAGCAGGGTTTTTCGATGAGAAAGCCAAGATTTATTTAATCTTAGTTTCTTTATAAATGACATGCTTACGTGCCTTGGGATCAAACTTCATGATCTCCATTTTTTCAGGCATAGTACGCTTGTTTTTTGATGTGGTATAGAAATGACCTGTACCAGCAGTCGATTCCAGTTTGATTTTGTCGCGACCAGATTTAGCCATGATATTTTCCTAACAGTGATTTTCGCTTAAACTTTTTCGCCGCGAGCACGCATGTCTACCAAAACGGCATCGATGCCAATTTTGTCAACAATACGCAAGCCTGCGTTAGACAAACGCAGGGAAACCCAGCGATTTTCTGATTCTACGAAAAAGCGACGATTTTGCAGATTAGGCAAAAAGCGACGTTTAGTTTTATTGTTTGCATGGGAAACATTGTTGCCAACCATTGGCCCCTTCCCAGTAACTTGGCATACACGCGCCATGTTTCACTCCTTGATATGTTTCCGAAATTGGAAAAAACAGAGTATAACGAAAATTCTATGAATTATCAATGACTTGCGAAAAACAATTGTGTCTTAACTTGGATCGATATTTAACAATTTGAATTTCTCATATGTGACCGTGTTCTGCAAACGAGTAAACATTTGGATTTGCGATAATGAAATGGTCTAGCACCCGGATATCCACCAGCGCCAATGCCTGTTTCAGCGTTGTTGTTAAAGATAAATCTGCTTGGCTAGGTTCACATGATCCAGATGGATGGTTGTGCGCCAGAATAATACTTGCCGCATTTTTATGAAGTGCCGCTTTGACGATCTCCCTGGGATAAACGCTGGCATGACTCAGTGTTCCGCGAAATAGTTCTTCTGATGTGATTAGCCGATTTTTGATATCCAAAAATAATACAGCGAACGATTCGTAAGGTTTATTTCCAATCAAAAGCTGTAAGTAATTTTTAACTGAGTCTGGTGACGATAAAGACGTATTCATCGTCAATTCTTCGGAAATGGAGCGCTGCGCTAGCTCTAGCACGGCATGCAATTGTGCATATTTTGCGGTACCAAGACCATGCATATTGGAAAAATCCTTGAGACTGGCAGCAAACAATGCATTAAGGGAGCCAAAATGACTTAGCATGTCACGGCCAAGATCAACGGCGCTTTTACCTTTTACACCAATGCGTAAAAATACCGCAAGGAGTTCTGCATCGGATAATGCCGCAGCGCCAAATTTTATCAAGCGTTCCCTTGGGCGTTGATCTTCAGGCCAGTCGTTTATTGCCATCAAATGATCCTTGAATGATTTAGAACAGACAGAGTCAGAGAGATCAGCCTGATTCAGAGAGAACGCGCAATCCGTGCTAGCTGGTTTACAATAGCGGCTTAAATCCTCCCATTCCCAATTATGTCTTATTTGCCAACACTTGTCGTTACTAAAGATGCTTATTTAACTTTGCATTACCGGCTTTCCGATATGGATGGCACCGATATCATCAGTACCTTCAACGATAGTCCTGCCACTTTACAAATGGGGAAAGGGCAGCTTGCACCCGGACTCGAGGCCGCATTACTTGGTTTGCAAGAAGGCTCACATACAAAACAGGAACTGACTGCAGAAAATGCTTTTGGTCCACGGAACCCAGATCTGATACAACGAGTTTCCTTATTGACCTTGAAGAAAAATTCTGCTTTCGGTGAGCAATACGCCATTGGTGATTTAGTCGATTTTGCAGCGCCATCAGGCGGTAAGTTTGCCGGGATATTGAAAGCAATCGATGACGAGGGCGCATTATTTGATTTTAACCACCCGCTGGCAGGTCAATCTTTAATGTTAGAAGCAAAAATCATAGGCATCCTGTAGGCGCAATACTCAAATACACAATATGAATAAAGAAATTTTACTAGCTCAGCCAAGAGGATTTTGTGCTGGTGTTGACCGCGCAATCGAAATCGTAGAGCGGGCGTTGCAACAGTTTGGCGCGCCTATCTATGTGCGTCATGAAATTGTGCACAATGCATATGTCGTCAATGATTTGAGGCAGAAGGGTGCCGTTTTCATTGAGGAACTGGACGATGTTCCACCAGGAAATACGGTTATTTTTTCAGCACATGGAGTTTCTCAGTCGGTCAGAGATGATGCGGAAGCACGAGGTTTGACTGTGTTTGATGCAACCTGTCCTCTAGTGACAAAAGTGCATATTGAAGTCGCAAAAATGCGACGCGAGGAACGCGAAATTATCATGATCGGGCATCATGGTCACCCGGAAGTCGAAGGTACGATGGGGCAGAGTGATGGCGGTATGTATTTGGTCGAGACTGTTGATGATGTGGTGAAGCTACAGGTTACTGATCCAGATCTATTGGCCTATGTGACCCAAACTACTTTATCGGTTGATGATACTTTGGATATCATCGCTTCCCTCAAGCAGAAATACCCAAATATCCGCGAACCCAAAAAAGGGGATATTTGCTATGCGACTACCAATCGTCAAGAGGCTGTTAAATTTATGGCACCTCAAGTCGATTTAGTCATCGTCGTAGGTAGTGCAAATAGTTCAAATTCTAATCGTTTGCGAGAAGTCTCACAAAAAATGGGAACGGCTTCCTATATGGTTGATAATGCCGACCAAATCAACCCGGACTGGATTGTTGATTGTGATCGAATTGGTGTTACCGCAGGCGCGTCTGCACCAGAAGTACTGGTTAAACAAGTCATTGATCGACTAAAACAACTCGGTGCCAAAAGTGTACGGACTTTGGAAGGGGTTGAAGAGAACGTGATGTTTCCGATGCCAAAAGGCTTATCAATTTCAAAGTAACTCATTGACTGAATGTTGATTTTAGCCGCCCTGATACCATATTCACGGCGCAAATAGGTGGTATTTTAAGGACATCTTTTATGTTTTTAGAATGAGTGATTGGTATATTTGACTGAATGCTTGAAAATGCTGAACATTTTTAATTTCCATGAGTCGAATTGACATTGTTGCGACTTGATCAAAGCTCCAATGGCAGGGGAAATTGACAGGGGCATCAATAGAATTCGAAGTGGAAAATTGCCACACGGTGCACAATTTTTGCAATAGTTGAAAAATGGATTTCAACGGTATGCCGAAGCATGGGTGTACCGTTTTTATTATTTGAGGTAATTTTAGGATGATGATTTTTCAGTCTGTATGAAAAATTTAATTCTTTAATAAAGGAAAAAGCATGGAGACATTCATCCAGCAAATTATTAACGGTATGGTGCTAGGCAGCATGTATGCCTTGGTGGCGCTAGGTTACACCATGGTTTATGGCGTGCTGAACTTGATTAACTTCGCTCACGGCGATGTTTTAATGGTCGGAGCGATGGTCGGCTTGAGCATTTTAAAGGTGCTTCAAGTGGTTGCGCCCAACTTGCCTGGCATAGTTCAGTTGATCATTGCAATCCTCGGTGCGATTCCTGTTTGTATCGCCGTTAACGTGCTGATAGAACGGGTTGCGTATCGAAAATTACGTAATGCGCCTAGGCTTGCTCCCCTTATTACTGCAATTGGTGTATCTACGCTAGTGCAGACATTTGCCATGATCATTTGGGGTCGTAGTCCCCTCCCTTTTCCTTCGATCATGCCATCGACACCTGTAGAAATAGGCGGTGCCGTGATTTCTCAAACGCAGATTTTATTATTGGTCTTGGCGACATTGGCCATGCTTGCACTGGTGCTGTTAGTGGAAAAAACTAAAATGGGCCGCGCGATGCGGGCTGTTGCCGAAAATCCGCGTGTAGCAGGATTGATGGGTGTGGACTCAAATAAAGTCATCGTTGCCACTTTTGCGATCGGTGCGGCATTGGCAGCAATCGCCGGTGTGATGTGGGTTGCCAATTATTCCTCGGCACAATTTGCCATGGGTTTAATGCCAGGTCTAAAAGCGTTTTGTGCATCTGTTTTGGGTGGTATCGGTAATATTTATGGTGCGATGTTGGGCGGCATCATTTTGGGCTTGATTGAGAGCTTGGGTGCTGGTTACATCGGTGACCTCACCGGAGGTATTTTCGGTAGTCAGTATCAGGATATTTTTGCATTTATTGTATTGATCATCGTTTTGACATTTCGCCCTTCCGGCATTATGGGTGAACGTGTTGCTGATCGAGCCTAGGAGAAGTTGATGTCAACTCTATTTAATATAAAGAGCAATCCGGCTAAGGCATACACAAGTTTTGCGTTATTGGGAATTTTGCTATTGGTTTTCCCCTTCGTGGCCGCCAATTTTGGTAATTCCTGGGTGCGTATTATCGATTTTGCGTTGCTTTATATCATGCTCGCTTTAGGTTTGAATATTGTGGTCGGATTCACTGGACTTCTCGATCTTGGTTACATCGCTTTTTATGCCGTCGGTGCTTACCTCGCTGCTTTATTCGGTTCACCTCAGTTTGCCTTATTGCTGGAATCTGTTGTCGACAATTATCCTGCATTGGGTAATTTCCTGGTCACCATGTTCGGATCAGAAATCACACAGAATGGTATTCATCTTTCAGTTTGGTTGATTGTTCCGATGGCCGCCCTAACCGCCGGGTTATTTGGAGTAATACTCGGAGCACCGACACTAAAATTACGTGGTGATTATTTGGCGATAGTCACTTTAGGGTTTGGCCAGATAATTCGTATTTTTATGAATAATTTAAATTCCCCAGTCAATCTCACCAATGGCCCGCAAGGTATCAACATGATCGATCCAGTGCGGATTTTTGGTTTTTCTTTGGGTGGAGATGCAGATGCAAATGCGACTGTACATATTGGCAGCTTGAGTATGCCTTCGGTCAATGCCTATTACTTCTTGTTTTTGGTCTTTTGTATTGCGATCGTCATTGTTTCGATTCGTTTGCAAAACTCCCGCTTAGGTCGAGCCTGGGTGGCGATACGCGAGGATGAAATTGCCGCTAAGGCGATGGGTATCAATACCAGAAACATGAAATTACTGGCGTTCTCTATGGGGGCTTCATTTGCAGGTGTTTCGGGTGCAATGTTCGCATCTTTTCAAGGTTTCGTCTCACCAGAGTCGTTTTCGTTGACTGAGTCGATCGTCATTCTCGCCATGGTGGTGTTAGGCGGCATTGGGCATATACCCGGAGTTATTCTCGGTGCAGTTTTACTCGCTGCTTTGCCTGAGGTTCTGCGCCATGTTGTTGAGCCTGCACAAAATCTGCTGTTCGGGAAAGTGTTGATCGAAGCTGAAGTCTTGCGTCAATTACTCTATGGATTTGCTTTGGTCGCGATTATGCTGAATCGACCTTCAGGTTTGTGGCCATCACCAAAACACGAAGATAGAATTACTAGCGCAAATGAAGCTGCAGCATAAGGAATACAGACATGACTGAACAGACTATTTTGAAAATTGAAGGCGCCAATAAACGATTTGGCGGCTTGCAAGCATTGTCCAATGTGGGTATCAATATAAAGCGCGGTCAAATTTACGGTTTAATTGGTCCCAATGGCGCTGGCAAGACGACTTTTTTTAATGTTATTACCGGTTTGTATCAACCTGATTCCGGTAGTTTTGAACTTGATGGAAAACCTTTTTCGCCAACTGCTCCGCATGATGTCGCAAAGGCGGGAATTGCACGTACCTTTCAAAATATTCGTCTTTTTGGGGAAATGACAGCAATAGAAAACGTCATGGTGGGCAGACATATTCGTACTCATCAGACCTTGTTCGGCGCGATTTTTCGCCATTCTGCGGCTCGTAAAGAAGAGATTGAAATTCGTGAGCGCGCTCAAGAGTTGCTTGATTTTGTTGGAATTGGACAATTTTCGGATCGTACCTCTAAATTTTTGTCGTACGGCGATCAACGTAGACTCGAAATTGCTCGTGCGTTAGCAACAGATCCAAAATTACTGGCTCTAGATGAGCCTGCCGCAGGGATGAACGCTACAGAAAAACTCGCCTTGCGCGAATTGCTAGTCAAAATCAAAGCGGAAGGTAAAACGATTTTGCTGATTGAGCATGATGTTAAGTTAATGATGGGTTTGTGTGATCGCATGACTGTGCTTGACTACGGAAAGCCAATTGCTGAAGGTTTGCCTGCGGACATTCAGAAAAATCCTGCAGTCATTGAAGCGTATTTGGGAGGTGGCCATTAATGGTTGAGAATGTATTAAAGGTACGCAATCTTCAAGTTGCATATGGTGGTATTAAAGCTGTCAAGGGTGTTGATCTCGAAGTCAATAAAGGTGAGTTGATTACCTTGATTGGTGCCAATGGCGCTGGGAAGACGACGACCTTAAAAGCGATTACAGGCACCTTGCCTAGCTGCACCGTAGAGGGCGATATTATCTACAATGGCAAATCGATAAAGGATATGAACTCGTTCGAGTTGGTGAAAAATCATCTTGCCATGGTGCCGGAAGGTCGCGGAGTTTTTACTCGTATGTCGATTCATGAAAATTTGATGATGGGCGCCTACATCCGAAACGATAAAGCGGGAATCGATGTCGATATCGAAAAATGGTTTTCTGTGTTTCCTCGCTTAAAAGAGCGTTCTGCGCAATTGGCTGGCACTTTGTCTGGTGGTGAGCAACAAATGCTCGCTATGGCACGTGCCCTAATGAGTCATCCAAATTTGCTGTTATTGGATGAGCCTTCGATGGGATTATCTCCCATTATGGTCGAAAAAATCTTTGAAGTGATTCGCAATGTTTCAGCGCAAGGTGTGACTATTTTGCTGGTTGAACAAAATGCTAAACTTGCTTTACAAGCTGCGCATCGCGCTTATGTGATGGACTCTGGGCTTATCACCATGAGTGGAAACGCCAGTGATATGTTGAATGACCCGAAAGTACAGGCCGCCTATTTAGGCGAAGGCTGATCGCTTTTGATATAAAAAATGCCCCGAAAAAACTCGGGGCATTTTTTTATGCTAACTTCTATCTCTACAAAAGAAATTTGAGTTATTTTTTAGCGGTTGTGCGTGGTGTTGCTTTGGTCGCAGCTTGTGTGATTTGTTTTACGGCGGTATTCATGTTAGCTTCAATCGTTTCAACCGCTTGCTTGCTTGTTTTGGTCAAATGATCGTAACCAGCACTTGCATTGCCAATAGCATTTTTTACAAATTCCACTACACCTTCAGAGCCAGATGGTGCATTTTTTGAGACTTCTTCAAACAATGCCAGCACTTTGCGATTTGTTTCTGTGATCTGAGTCTCTGCTGCCAAGGTGAATTCAGCTTGAGCGCTAGAAGCGATTGTGGCTAAATGACGGCCATAAGCCAAGGCTTTTTCTGCCGTTGGTTGTACTTGGCTTGTTGATAAGCTAAAAAATTCTTGCGGGTCTTTTGCTGAAAGCAATTGTTTTGCTGTCGCAGTGGATTCTTCAATTGATGTTTTAACTACTGTCATGTTCAATTCAACAAATTTTTCAACACCTTCAAAAACTTTGCCAGTGAGAGCAGTCATCATAGCCAGGTGAGTGTCAAAATTTGCTTTAGTCGCTGCAGAAAATTGTTCAGGTGCTGTAAACATGGAATTCTCCTAATGGAAGATGAAATTGAAAACAATAGTGACACTAAAATTTAATAATTTGAAAAAATTGTGCGGTGCAATAATTCATATTCTATTGCATAAAATCACGAAGTCAAGCTAATTTTGTGCATTGCAATAATTTAATTTTTTATTATTGCAAATAGGTATTGAACAACCATCAATATATATTTATGGCAAAAAACTTTGCTTAACTTCAATTGATTATCTGGATTAATTGTGACCTCTTAATGAAATTTACGACGTATGTTAGACTCAGTATCAAGATCCCTGATCTTGATCCGAGGTCTATTAATTCGTAAATTAGGTGCAAAATTCAGGCTGGATTTAAATTTATATAGTGAATAAATTGATATGAGCATTGATGCGAAACTGCGAAGTGATTTCCAGCATTTTCATACGATCCAAACTCGCTGGATGGATAATGATGCTTATGGGCATGTTAATAATGTGGTTTATTACAGTTGGTTTGATACTGTTGTGAATCAATTTTTGATTGTTAATGGCGAGCTCAATGTCGTCACCAGTCCGACTATAGGTTTGGTGATAGAGACGCAATGCAACTATTTTGCTTCGGTCTCATTCCCTGATGTAATTACTGCAGGAGTTTGTGTGAGTAAATTGGGAAATTCTAGTGTTCGATATGAAGTAGGGATCTTTAGAAACGATGAGAATCAAGCTGCGGCACAAGGGCATTTTATACACGTCTATGTTGACCGTGAAACGCGAAAATCGGTCAGTATCCCTGAATCAACGAGAAATTTATTAAAAACAATCCAGGCAAAACTGTAATGATCCACACCTCAGTGCAACAATTAGTCGATGAAATTATCGTTTCCAGACGATCAATTAGAGCATTTCTCCCCAATGTCGTCGAACATGATGATATAAAAAAAATTCTGGAAGTGTCGTCAAGAGCACCCTCTGGCACTAATACCCAACCTTGGAAGGTTTACGTTCTTACTGGCGATAAGCTCAAGCAATTATCTACGCAAATAATGGCCGCACATAATGATATTGAAATAGCGAAAACTCACGTTGAAGAATATAACTACTATCCAGTAAAGTGGGCTTCACCGTATATTGATAGACGCAGAAAAATTGGATGGGATTTGTACTCACTACTGGGTTTGGGGCGAGAAAATAAATCCGGCATGCACGCGCAACATGGGCGGAATTATTCTTTTTTTGACGCACCTGTTGGTTTAATCTTTACTATCGATAGAGTAATGGAGCAAGGTTCTTGGCTGGATTACGGCATGTTTTTGCAAAATATCATGTTGGCGGCTAGGGCGCGGGGTTTGGATACTTGTCCGCAGGCGGCTTTTACTCAGTACCATAAAATTATTGCTGAAGTTTTGCAGTTTCCAGAAAATGAAATGCTGGTCTGTGGGATGTCTCTCGGATACGCAGATCCAGATAAAATTGAAAATACGTTAGCGACAGAACGTGAAAATATGGCTAATTTTACAAAATTTTTTGATTGAATAATTTTTGATTTCTAATATATTTATATTTAATTGTGTAAAATTCAAATAAAGAAAGCAATATTTTTGTTCAAGTGTTTGCGCTAAGTCTTTAATTTTCTTGCGAATTCTCACAGTTTTGCTACACTGCATTTAATTATCTTAAGTTTGTCTAGGGAGCAAAGATGACGAAAATTTTCCGTCACGTACTGTGTTTTTTTGTTGCTGCAATTTTGCCGGCGACCTTGGTGCTTGCTTCGGCCACTGAATCGACTAAACCAGTTTTAAAGAAACGCGTCCTCCATAAAAGAATTATTGTTAAGTCTGCGTCTACAAATTTTGTCAAACGTACGATCATTGTTAACGGTAAGCGCAGAGTCATTACAGAACGTGTTGCGTCACTCTCCGAGTCAATTGATAAACCATCTGTTGGAGATCTCGCCGGTTTAAAACACACACAAGATCGATTGGCGTTGCAATCCAATGCTGCTTTTATCGTAGATCAAGCAAGTTCTGAAGTGCTTTTTGAAAAAAATTCTGGTGTTTCTTTACCTATCGCTTCGATTACAAAATTGATGACGAGTTTAGTCGTTGTTGAATCCAATCCGGATATGAATGAGATTATTGAGATCACCACAGACGATCTCGATAAAGAAAAAGGCACCAGTTCAAGACTAAAGATAGGGGCGAAATTGTCCCGAGCCGATATGTTACATATCGCATTGATGAGTTCTGAAAATCGCGCCGCGTCTGCCCTTGGCAGAAATTATGTCGGGGGCTTACCGGCTTTCGTAGCTGCTATGAATGCCAAAGCAGCCGAATTGGGGATGACAGAAACCCATTATGTCGATTCAAGTGGCCTTTCAAGTCATAACGTCGCTAGCGCCCGTGATTTGGTTAAGCTGATCGATGCTGCATATCAACATCCCTTGATTCGGGAATACTCTACTGATTCGAAATATGTTGTGAATCCAAGTGGGCATCCTTTGCAATACTCAACTACCAATAGACTGGTCGCCAATCCTAGCTGGGATATCGGTTTGCAAAAAACCGGTTATATCGCCGAAGCTGGACGTTGTTTAGTCATGCGCGCAATGATAGAGGGGCGTGCAATTGTGATGGTTTTTCTTGATTCCAAAGGCAAATATTCCCGCTTGGCTGATGCCGGGCGAATCAGAAAGTGGCTAGAAACTGCTAAACCACAAGCCTGACAGTTTTAGCCCTCAACAACTCGATGAAATAAGCTCTCCCAAAGGGCGCGTGTAGCCAGCAATTCGCTGGCTATTTTTTCGTGTGGAACCCTGGCATTTTCTTCTCCCTGCAAGCGTATGTTGTGCTGTAATTTTCGAAATATGCGATACGCATTTGCACTATTTTCGGCGAGTTGTGTATTAATCAGTTGGAGTTCTCCACAGCGCTTGAGTAAGGCGATATTGCCGATGTTCGCGGTGAGTTCCGCGTATTCATGGGCGTGCCGTAAAATAAGAAATTGCACCATGAATTCAATATCGATCATTCCGCCAGCGTCATGTTTGAGATCAAATAAAGTACTGCGATTTGGGTGAGCATCGCGCATTTTTTTTCGCATGCTCAGTACTTCAGCAGCGAGTTTGTCTTGGTCTCTTTCTAGGCGCAAAACTTGATCACGTATTTGATTGAATTGCACACCAATCTCAGGTGTGCCCGCGCAGAAACGTGCTCTAGTGAGCGCCTGATGCTCCCATAACCAGGCAGATTTTTCCTGATAGCGAATAAAAGAAGTTATAGATGAAACCATCAACCCGCTTGCGCCATCCGGTCGTAATGCAACGTCGATATCGAATAAAATTCCAGCTGAGGTATGTGAGGTCATCCAGGTAATAAAGCGTTGCGCTAGTTTGGCGTAATTACCAGGTGCCTCCTGGCTATCATCGTCGTAAAGAAAAATTACGTCGAGATCGGAAGCGTAACCCAATTCTTTCCCCCCCAATTTTCCGTAAGCGATAACGGCAAATTTGGGTTTTTCGCAATGTCTGCTGGCAATGGTATGCCACACGGCTTGCAAGGTTGCCGCGACCACGATGTCTGCCAGTTGTGATAGTGCATCTGCCAGATGTTCGACGCTTAAATTTCCTTCCAGATCTTGTGCTAGCAATCGAATCAGAAGTGCATGATGTACTTCGCGCAAGGTGTCCATCTGGCGCTCTGTATCGCCGCTATGATGGGCCAGTTGCTGCTGCAAGTTGTTGGTGAAGCTCTCCCAATCCGGCACTTGATGCAAAACAGATTCATCCAGTAATTCATCGAGCAAGATAGGGTGACGGGTAAGGAATTTAGCTGCCCAGTCACTTGCCCCCATCATCCTGATCACGCGTTCGAGTGCGTGCGGAAATTCAGTTAGCAAAGAAAGATAAGCAGATCGTCTGGCAATAGCTTCCATGAAATCGAGTAAGTGCTGCAAAGTCTGGACGTGATTGTGATTTTGTCTGGCAATAATACTGAGAGAGTTATTGATGAGTGAAGTCAATTTATCGCGACTTGATTCCGACAATGTTTGCATTCTGGCCGACTGCCAGGTATTCATCAATCTTTTTGCGCCTTCCGCAGCATCGGAAAAACCTAGTGCTAGCAAATTGGCGGTAATCATGCCATCTCCATCCTGATCGGATAGAGTGGCAGTGGTCATTTGTGTATTTTCTGCTTCCTTTTTTTCTTTGAAGATAGCATCAAATTGTTCGGCGACAAATTGTCGATGCGGAGTGAGTTGTGCCAACAGTTCCGTCGTGGTGGCGCAATTCATCATTTGGGCAATAATTTGCTGGTCTTCTTCTCGGGCAGGGAAGGTATGTGTTTGAGCATCATCAAGATACTGCAGTCGATGTTCCAGATTGCGTAAAAAGTTATACGCGGCTAGGAGTTTTTCAACGATGTCAATTTCCAGGATTCCTTTTTCAGCTAAAGTGGCGAGGATGGCCCGTGTGGAGCGATGCCTGAATGCGGGTTCACGCCCACCTCGTATCAATTGAAATACCTGGCTTAAAAATTCGACCTCACGTATTCCACCTCGGCCAAGTTTTACGTTGTTACTACGTTCTGGATGTCGGGTTTCTTGCCGTGTGACCTCGGCGCGAATTTGCGCATGCATGGAACGTAGCGAATCGATAACGCCGTAATCCAGATAGCGTCTGTAAACGAAAGGGTGAATGATTTTTTCCAGTGCATTAATTTGCGCTTGTTGACCAGTGACTGCGCGCGCTTTGACCCAGGCATAGCGTTCCCATTCTCTGCCTTGAATCAGAAAATATTCCTCTACCATCGCAAAACTGGCAACCAGAGGGCCAGAAGCTCCGTTGGGGCGGAGAGCCATATCGACTCTAAACGTGAAGCCATCCTCGGTAATTTCAGAGATTGCAGCAATCAGTTTTTTTCCCAGACGACTAAAAAACTCATGATTTGAAAGGCTGCGTTGATCGTCGCGACTCGTCTTGGTTTCACCATCCTCAGAATAGCAAAATATTAAATCAATATCGGAAGAGACGTTGAGCTCTCTCCCACCTAGTTTGCCCATGCCAAGGACGATCAATTCTTGTGCTTCGCCAGATTCTTCTCCTATTGGCTGGCCGTGCAAGTTCACCATGTCACTCATTAGTGTCTGTAAGTGTGTACAAATGACGAAATCCGCAAAATCACTGACGCTAGTGACAACTTCATCCAGATTTGCTGCACCACTTAAGTCACGCTCGATTAACGTTGAAATCACTAAATTTCTGCATCGGCGCATAGCGCGATTGAGATTTGCACCTTCAATTATTTCTTTTTGTAAAACATGAGCGAAAATGCTTGGGCTCAGGGATAATCGCGATAGTTCTGTCAGTTGCGATTGACGAGAGTTGTCAGCTTGCAACCATCTTGAGACAAAACGGGATAAATTCGAGTTCAAAGTCGGTACCTTGCGTGTGTTTGTCATGATTAGTGGCTATGTATTGCAGTGTGTTGAATTTATTTTAAGTCAAATTGTCTGTAACTATACTTATTTGTTTCTGGTCTTTAGATGATGTAAAAATTGATATATACCGCAATTAGTAGGTGTCAATTTGGTCTTAAACAGTGCATACGTAATTTTTTTATTGGGTTAGGGGAGTATATTGTTTTTGCTTGAATTGAAGAGCTACTTCTCAAGGTATTCTGCCCCCTCACATAAGTCGATTGATCATCAATGTTAAACATGGATAGATCGCAATCGCCAAATAGATTAAGCAACATGTTTCGACTATGTCGCTCGTCTTGTTTTTCTGTCGCCTCAATATGTGGAAAAGGTTTGTGGCTCGTTTTCAAACTGTTGGTTATTTGTTATTTCATATTTTGTGCCTTGTTTTTGATATTGCGTTATACGGTCTTGCCAAATGTAGGGCGATATAAGTCCGATGTTGAACAAACAATCAGCAAAGCAATTGGTAGAGACGTTAGCATATCCGCCATTAAAGCCTCGTGGCAGGGATTTAATCCGCGTTTGGCCTTTGGCAATGTCGTTATCCGCGATCAGCAAGGACACAATGCCTTGGTGCTGCCAGATGTCAATGTGACGCTCTCATGGTGGTCTGTGCTATTGGTTGATTTGCGTTTTGATAAAATCGAAATTGCCAATCCTAGTCTGGATATTGCACGAGATTCCAAAGGCAAGTTGTATATTGCCGGGTTCTTGATCGATGCCAATAAAGACAATGATGGAAAAGGCTTGGAATGGGTTTTGGCACAACATGAGATTTTGATTCGAAATGGCGTGGTACGGTGGAACGACCAATTGCGATCGGCACCTGAATTGGCTTTATCAAACGTTAATTTTGTTTTAAATAATCAATGGCGCAAACATAATTTTGCCCTGAAGGCCGCGCCTCCAATTAGTTTGGCCGCTCCAGTAGATATTCGTGGCAGCTTCCAACATCCAGCATTTACCAGAAAAATATCTGACATCTCAAGTTGGACCGGTGATCTGTTTGCAGATTTGCGTCAAGCGGATTTGTCTGGGCTGAAAACCTATATCACTTATCCAGCAGATTTACAAAAAGGCCAGGGAACAATACGTTCCTGGATGCGCCTGGAGAAAGGACGAATCGCTGATTTTACAGCTGACGTCAGTTTGGTTGATGTGTTTGGCAAGTTTCGCAAAGATTTGCCTAGTTTAGATATGGCGCAAGTGAGTGGCAGACTTATCGCCTCAGAGAGACTGACACTCGGGAGGAAATATCTACCTTCTTTGTTCGGGCAAGCGGGGCATACCATTTCCCTGGTTGATTTTGCAATGCAGACTCGCGATGGAATGAAGCTACCTGCAACAACGATAAGAGAGAGTTTTATTCCCGGCGAAAAGGGGCAGCCAGAAAAAATTGAGTTGTATGCAAAACTATTGGACTTAAATACGCTGGCCAATTTTGCCGAACATCTGCCACTGCCGAAAGATCAGCTTCAAATGTTAGTTGATTTCGCACCAAAAGGGCAGCTCAAGGAATTTACTGCACAGTGGCAAGGGGTTTATCCGGAGATTTCTGCTTACAGTATCAAAGGACAATTTGTCGATCTATCCATGCAGGCACAGGCGGCTCAGTTGGCGCGATTAAAGGTTGGCAATAAATCTGGTAAAGCGGCAGTTCCCGCGATACCAGGATTTGAGAATCTCTCCGGCGTCATTGACGCGAATGATAAGGGTGGAAATTTTACGCTTGATTCAAAGAATTTAGCCCTTCAGTTACCTGGTTATTTTGTTGATCCCGTCATGCCATTTTCAACCTTAAAAATGCAAGCGAGTTGGAAGTTTCAGGCGCAGGACAGTTTGTTATTTCAAGTGAAGAAAATGGAGTTCCAACAAGATGGCTTGACTGGATCCTTGTCTGGGCAACACATATTATCCATGCGAAAAGGCCAGGAAAATCAACGGGGTGAAGTCGATATTTCAGGAACTATATCTGGCTTCGATGTGAAAAAAATTAGTCGCTATATTCCAGAACATGCACCAGATGATTTACGCCATTGGCTAACAACAGCCTTACTTGATGGACGTGCGGATGACGTGCAAATCCGAATTAAAGGTGAACTTGCACAGTTTCCTTTTAGTAGTGTCGATGGAAAACCTGCAGGAAAAGGGGAATTTCTTATTAAAGGGAAAATCGTTGATGGTAGGCTGGATTTTGCACCTAACCATTTTTCGGATGACGGCAAAACACTTTTGTGGCCTGTGATCGAAAATATTAAAGGGAGTTTTATTTTTGACCGCGCAAAGATGGAAATTAAAGGCGATACCGCCAGAACTTTGTCTACCGATCTGGTCAAGGTAAAAGCACTCATTCCTGATTTGTTGAGCCAAAATGCTGTTCTTAATATTGATGGTAACGCCATTGGCGGTCTGCAAGGGATGTTGCAGTATGTTGCTGCTAGCCCAGTGGCAGGCTGGTTAGGTTATTTTTTGCAAGAAACCAAGGCAACTGCCAATGCGCAATTGGCGCTGAAATTACAACTGCCACTAAAACACCTGATCGATTCAAAAGTGCAGGGCGTCTTGCAATTTTCAAATAATGATGCAGTGTTACAAGCGGGTATTCCTCTTATTTCTGGCGTTAACGGAAAACTCGATTTTAACGAAAAAGGTGTCAATCTCAATACGCTAAAGGGCTCTTTACTGGGTGGTGCCGTAGTCGGTACTGGCGGCACACAAAAAGACGGGAGCATACGCATAAAACTTGATGGGCTAGCGACGGCGGAGGGCTTGAGAGATATTTTCGTGGGAACGCCCATCGAACCACTATCCAAAAAAATTAATGGTTCGTCACGCTATCTCGCTCAAATTAATGTTATCGGTCGTCAGCCAGAATTAATTATTGATTCTCCGTTGCAGGGAATCATGCTTGATTTCCCATCGCCATTGCATAAACAGGGCAATCAAAACATGCCACTACATTTTGAAATGCGCCCGGTCGTTTCTGGAAATGCGGCAATGATGCGTGATGACATTAAATTGGCACTTGGTTCCGTCATCAATGCCCGCTACCAAAGGCAAAGGAGCCGTGAAAGGAACGCCGCCTGGCAGGTGTTGCGTGGAGGTATAGGCGTAAATTTACCAGCGCCAGAACCGGACAGCGGCTTGCATGCGAATATCGATATAGATTCATTGAATGTAGATGCATGGAGCCGATTGATAGGCATAAAAGTAGGTGGGCCTTCAACTACCACAAACGCTTCACCACAGTTGGATTTGTCCGCATATATTGAACCGAGTAGTCTAGGGGTACGCACTGCTGAACTTTATGTGTTGGATAAAAAATTGGACAACGTTGTGCTGGGAGCATCGCATCAAAAAGGGATGTGGCAAGCCAACATCGATTCGCGCCAGGCGTCAGGATACATTAGCTGGAATGAACCAAGTTCTGGTCAAGGCTTGGGTAACGTTTCTGCTCGTTTGAGTAAATTGATCATTCCGCAATCTGCTGCAAGCGATGTCACTGATTTATTGGAAGGAAAGAATACCTCCTCGCAAATTCCTAGTTTAGATATCGTTGCGGAAAATTTTGAATTGTTCAATAAAAAATTAGGAAATATTGAACTGTTAGCGGTAAATTTACCGACAGCTATTGGCCGTGAGTGGCGCATTAACAAACTCTCACTTAAGAATGATGATGCTGAACTCAAAGCGACTGGCAAGTGGTTAAGTGATGTCGGCAATGGTACAAGCAATTTGAATTATGTACTCGATGTGGTCAATGCCGGGAAATTGCTTGATCGCTTGGGTTTTGTCAATATAGTGCGAGGTGGCCGCGGCAAACTCGAAGGGGACGTAAGTTGGAATGGTCTGCCTTTTTCACTTGATATTCCCAGCATGAGCGGGCAGTTAAAACTTGAACTGGGTGTGGGACAATTTTTGAAAGTGGAGCCAGGCGCTGCAAAATTATTGGGCGTGTTGAGCATGCAATCCTTGGCGCGTCGCCTTACGCTGGATTTTAGAGATGTGTTTTCTGAAGGCTTTGCCTTTGACGGCATTAATGGTACGGCACAAATTCAACAAGGATTGGCAAAAACTAGCAACTTCAAAATGCGGAGTTTGAATGCGACGGTCTTGATCGATGGAAGTGCAGATATCGCAAAAGAAAGTCAAGATCTGCATGTGGCGGTGATTCCAGAAATTAATGCTGGCACTGCATCGGTCGTGTATGCCCTGGCGGTCAACCCTGTGATTGGTCTTGGTACATTTTTGGCGCAATTATTTTTACGTGAACCTTTGGCGCGCGCCTTCACCTACGAGTATCAGGTGACGGGTTCTTGGAAAGATCCTCATGTGCTTAAGATTGAAAACAAAGAAGCAAAAAATCACGCGACGAAACAAGATCCGGTGCAAACAAAGTAAAGCGAGAAAATTTTCATGAAAGTTGCAGCGATCCAAATGGTCTCCACCGCCGAGCTTGCTCAGAACCTCAGCGCTGCTGCGAAGCTAATGCAACAGGCCAGCGATGACGGCGCAAAACTCCTGTTATTGCCAGAATACTGGCCTTTGATGGGGATGCACGATACCGATAAATTAATACTGGCAGAACACGCGGGCACGGGTGTCATACAAGATTTTTTATCTGCGATGGCATTAAAACTTAATGCTTGGATAATTGGTGGTACGTTGCCGCTGATTTCAAATGATCCCGGCAAGGTTTTTAATACGACTCTTGTATATAACCCGCAGGGGGTTTCCATAGCGCGTTACGATAAAATTCACCTGTTTGGATTTAGTAAGGGCAACGAATCCTATGAAGAATGCAGAACAATTTTAGCTGGTGAAAAAGTCCATAGTTTCGACACTGATTTTGGTCGGGTTGGACTCTCAATTTGCTACGATTTACGTTTTCCAGAATTGTATCGTGCGATGGGCACATGCAGTCTTATCGTGGTGCCAGCTGCATTTACTTTTACCACCGGTCAGGCACACTGGGAAATTTTATTGCGTGCCCGCGCGATAGAAAATCAGTGCTATGTACTGGCTGCTGCGCAGGGTGGCTTGCATACAAATGGCCGCCGTACATGGGGGCATTCCATGTTGATTGATCCTTGGGGTAAGATCGTTGACGTTCTCGATGACGGAGCTGGTGTCGTCAGTGGCATTTTGGATATGAACTTTATGCAGCAAGTACGTGAAGGTCTGCCGGCGCTAAAACATCAAAAACTTCGTTAATATATATTCTTACTCCAAATGCTCTACAATTTGGTGATTCACTTCTCGATTTTGCACTTTACTCCACTTGTTACGCTATGACACCATTTGATTCTAATCTGCACCATCTTGCTATTGCCCGGGATATCTTGCTTACTCCATTTGGCCTTGATGAAACTAAACTCGCCAGTGCCCTGGGTTCTATGTTTTCGCATAAGATAGATTATGCCGACCTGTATTTTCAATTTACCAAAAACGAAGGCTGGAGTTTGGAAGAGGGTATCGTAAAAACCGGCCATTTTTCTATCGATCAGGGTGTTGGAGTCAGGGCTATTTCTGGCGACAAAACGGCTTTCTCCTATTCAGATGAAATTTCAGAAACTGCTCTGCTCGAGGCCGCAAAGGCCACGCGCACTATTGCGCGCCAAGGGGCTGGCAAAATTAAGGTGGCGTCGCAGATGCGTGGTGTCGGCAGCCATGCTTTGTTTCTCAAAGATGATCCACTCGCATCGCTCGATGCGAATCAAAAAGTTAGTCTATTAGAGCGTCTGGAAAAAATCGCCAGGGCAAAAGATTCACGTGTTGTGCAAGTCATGGCGGGTCTTGCCGGAGAATACGATGTTGTTCTGGTTGCCCGTAGCGACGGTGTCATCGCTGCCGATATCCGGCCATTGGTCAGAGTCTCGTTGACGGTGATTGTTGAGCAAAATGGCCGACGTGAAACGGGCTCTAGCGGTGGTGGTGGACGTTATGATTATTCGTATTTCACCGACGTCTTGCTTGAGCAATATGCCAGTGAGGCGGTGAAGTCGGCGGTGGTCAATCTCGATGCGCGCGCGGCACCGGCCGGCCCGATGACCGTGGTGCTCGGTTCTGGCTGGCCAGGTGTGCTATTGCATGAAGCGATTGGACATGGCCTAGAGGGAGATTTCAATCGCAAAGGTTCAAGCACTTTTTCTGGCCGTATTGGTGACCGTGTGGCTGCTAAGGGTGTGACTGTGGTCGATGACGGTACTTTGCCGAACCGGCGCGGTTCATTGAATATGGATGATGAAGGCAATCCTACCCAATGCACGACTTTAATTGAAGACGGCATTTTGAAAGGCTACATACAAGACACCATGAATGCGCGCTTGATGAAGATGCCAGTCACCGGTAACGCGCGGCGTGAATCCTTCGCCCATTTGCCGATGCCACGTATGACCAATACTTACATGTTAGCCGGTGATAAAGATCCGGCAGAGATTTTGGCTTCCGTAAAAAATGGTTTGTATGCTGTCAATTTTGGTGGTGGTCAGGTCGATATCACGAACGGAAAATTTGTCTTTTCTGCCAGTGAGGCTTACATGATAGAAGATGGCAAGGTGACTTATCCGGTTAAGGGGGCGACCCTGATTGGCAATGGTCCTGATGTCTTGAATCGCGTCTCCATGATAGGCAATGATCTACGTCTTGATTCTGGTGTCGGTGTTTGCGGTAAAGAAGGACAGAGCGTTCCTGTTGGTGTTGGCCAGCCAACTTTACGTATAGACGGGCTGGTTGTTGGCGGCACTGCGTAAGCCAAGATTCAAGTGGACTGCGCAAAAAATCATAGAATGAAATTGCGGGTTTCTTGTGAAAAAGTAATTGAAGTCAATGAAATGCGGGATTTATGCTGAACAAAATTAAACAAAAGCCTTGCCAAGCCACGTAATATATTGTTATAGTCAATCCATTAGACCTACTGAGCTTTCCATGAATTTTGGCCGATTTTACTTTTATTTTTATTTTAGCTATTCCAACCTAAAGGCGGTGGAGAAGCGGTAAGTTCACGTAAAAGCAAGATCCGAACATATCAAATCTAAAAAATCCGCCCGCAAAGGCGGATTTTTTTTACCCGCATTTTTTATTCGATATTTTAATCATAGACAGGAAATAACATGCAACGCACAGACGATTTACGTATTCGTGAAATGAAGGAATTAATTCCCCCGTCGCATCTGATCAGAGAATTTGCCTGTTCAGATAAAGCCTCGGAGACAGCGGCAAATGCAAGGCATGCATTGCATCGCATTTTGCATGCGCAAGATGACCGTGTGATGGTGGTCATCGGGCCTTGCTCTATTCACGATACAAAGGCGGCGATGGAATATGCCGAAAAATTGGCTAAAGCGCGCAAAACCTTTGCCGGAGAATTAGAAATCGTGATGCGCGTGTATTTCGAAAAGCCACGTACCACGGTTGGCTGGAAAGGCTTGATCAATGATCCCTATATGGATAACAGCTTCCGCATCAATGACGGCCTGCGCATTGCGCGTGAGCTGCTGCTCAATATCAACGAACTGGGTTTGCCAGCAGGTACAGAATATCTCGATGTGATCAGCCCGCAATACATCGCGGATTTGATTAGCTGGGGCGCTATTGGTGCGCGCACCACTGAATCACAAGTGCATCGTGAATTGGCGTCTGGTTTGTCTTGCCCGGTTGGTTTCAAGAACGGCACTGATGGCAATGTCAAAATTGCAGTTGATGCGATTAAAGCTGCGTCGCAACCGCATCATTTTCTGTCGGTGACCAAAGGTGGTCACTCTGCGATTGTGTCAACCAATGGCAATGAAGATTGCCACATCATTTTGCGCGGTGGTAAGACGCCGAACTATGATGCGGCCAGTGTCGATGCTGCCTGCAAGGATATTGCGTCGAATGGCCTCGCTTCAAGATTGATGATTGATGCCTCCCATGCCAATAGCTCTAAAAATCCTTTGAACCAGATCCCGGTGTGCGCTGATATCGCCGCACAAATTGCTGTTGGCGATACGCGTATTGTTGGCGTCATGATCGAGTCACATCTGGTTGCCGGCCGTCAGGATCTGGTGCCGGGTAAAGAATTAGTCTACGGTCAATCGGTGACAGATGGCTGCATCTCTTGGGATGACAGTGTTGGTGTGTTGGAGGGATTGGCTACTGCTGTTAAGCAGCGTCGTTTGAAACTGGCGCAATAATAGGCGAGATAAAAGATCCAAGCGCTATGATATAAGAATCAGAAGCGCTTGGTCAGCACCATTTGTTCACCATCTCTGCGCATTTCCATACGGTTGAGAAATGACATTCCGAGTAAGGTAAATGGTAAGCCTTCTTCTTGAATGGCGGCATCGACCTGATTGAGCTCGATATCGCCGATCTTGACCGAATCGAGCCTGATTACATACATTGTGATAACGCCATTAGCGGTATTGGCATGGCCAATCCGGCCGCGTTTATAATCAATCCCAAGGCGTTTGGCGTCAGATGCCGGCATAAAGATCAAGCTGGCTCCTGTATCAACCAGCATCTCGACCGAACTACCGCCATTGATTTGTCCCTGCACTTTAAAGTGGCCGAGTGTATCGGCGTGCAAGGTGATGCTGGTGTTGCCACTCGGACCTGAGCGGTGAGTGCGTTGCCCCATCTCCAACATCTCCCGCTTCCCCTTGGTTTCTATCGTTGCAGAAACATTATCGACTGCCACCAGTTTCACACCATCTGTGATACTACTGCCAACCGCATAAATTTTTGGGGGATTTCCGTCGACAACAATGACTGCCTTCCCGGGGAATAACCCGACCACACCAATATCAGCGGCTTGCGCAAAAGAAAACAATCCGGTGAGTAGCAATGACGCGATCAAGGTTTTCATCGAGTGTATGGTTGAATTAATCGCGAAAATTATTGAACTCTAACGGAAGATCTTTGATTTCTTTGCGTAACATTGCCATCGCCCCTTGCAGGTCGTCACGCTTGGCGCCCGTCACTCGCACGGCATCGCCTTGTATGCTCGCTTGTACTTTAAGTTTGCTGTCTTTGATCGCCTTGACAATTTTTTTAGCGTCATCGCTTTCTATGCCGTTTTTGATCTTAATGACTTGTTTGACTTTATCACCACCGATTTTCTCGATCTTGCCTTTGTCCAGGAAACGTACGTCGACACCGCGCTTGCCCATGGTTTGCGTGACTTCTATCATAATTTGTTCTAAATGGAATTCGGAATCGCCAAAAATCGTGACTTCGCGTTCCTTTTCTTTTAGTTCCACTTTGGCACTTGTGCCCTTCAGATCGAAGCGATTGGTGACGACTTTATTGGTCTGAACGATGGCATTTTTCACTTCATCCATGTTGGCTTCAGAGACTGTATCAAAAGAAGGCATGTTTTTTCCCAGGTAAATTAAAATGATTTATTTGCGCAGGCATATTTTAACAAATGCACGTGACAACTAAGCGACTATAATTCTGCCCTTATGAATATGCTACTTCCTCTGCAAAAAAATGTCTCCCTGCAGTCACTCAATACCTTCGGTATTGCCGCAACTGCGCAATATTTCTTGCGTATCAATCATGTTGAACAACTCGCGCAACTGAGACAAGATCACGCGCTTGCGTTAATGCCGCGCCTCATACTTGGTGGCGGTAGTAATCTGGTATTGCCGGATCAGCTCGATGGCTTGGTCGTGCACATGGACATGCAGGGAAAACACATAGTCTCTGAAGATGCTTCACATGTGTATGTGCGCGCCAAGGCAGGCGAAAAATGGCATGAATTTGTTCTTTGGACGCTACAGCAAGGCTTAGGTGGATTGGAGAACCTGTCCTTGATACCAGGCACAGTTGGGGCGGCACCTATCCAAAATATCGGTGCTTACGGAGTCGAGATTCAAGACTATTTTCATCAGCTCACGGCGTTCGATTTTTTGTCGGGCGAGCTCGTTACGCTTGATAAAGCAGCGTGCCAATTCGCTTACAGGGATAGTATTTTTAAGCATGACTACAAAGATCGGCTAGTGATTCTGGATGTCACGTATGCCCTACCGAAAGCGTGGCAAGCCCGGCTGAATTATGGCGATGTAGCGCAACTGCTCTCGGCAAAAAATATAGTCGAGCCTCAGCCTGTAGATGTCAGCGATGCGATCATCGCTATCCGTCAAAATAAATTGCCTGACCCTGCGGTGATTGGAAATGCCGGTAGTTTTTTCAAAAACCCTATCGTCACGGCCGACCTGCGTAATGCATTGTTGGCTGGCTATCCAGGGTTGGTGAGCTATGCTCATATCAACGGAGAATACAAGCTTGCGGCAGGCTGGCTCATTGAACAATGCCACTGGAAAGGGCGGTCGCTTGGTCATGTTGGCGTCTACGAAAAGCAAGCCCTGGTCTTGGTCAATCTGGGCGCTGCTACTGGCCTTGAGGTGCGCCAGTTAGCCCGACGGATACAGGAAGACGTGTTGGCGAAATTTTCAGTGAAACTGGAGATTGAACCAGTGTTCGTTTGAATCAATTCATCTTGCCAAGTACCAAGGTATACAATTATTGCGCGCTTTTTGGATGCAGTCCATTCGTAGATTAGTTTGACTTGTCACCCTTCCGGCTTGTATTGCAGCTTGAATCAAGGTAAGGTCGAAGGGCTTAAGGTATTTTTTTTAAAATATGTCTTTGAGGTTAGACTTGAGGAGCCAGACTTTGTTTTATCCGGTAATTTACAAAAAATGACTTAATCTGCCCACCAGGTGACCGACATGCATTCAGTTCGGGTTCAACTTTCAGTACTTTTTCTTTTTGTTACTACCATCACCCTCGCTGCATTTGGCGTCTATAACCATGTTCAGTTATCTAACGAGTTGAACGCCAATTTTGTGCAACTGCAAAAAGGCACGATCACTCGCTTGAGTATTAGTTTGCCCTCACCCATGTGGAGCTTTAATCTCGATGCCGTTGGCAGCATTATCAAGGCAGAGATGGTGCCGGAAGAAGTGCTTGCTATTGACGTTTTTGATGAAAATTCTCGTTTTCTTTTCGGTAGTGTGCGCGATGAACAGAAACGTATCGTCACCCGCGCACATGCAAGTGGGCTAAAGGGTATTTTCGTCGACACCATATTATTTCGCTCCGCTGCGGATACTGGAGGCGAGGAGGCTGTGATGCCGGTCAGTTCAGCCATCGGTCGTGTTGTCGTGTACTTTTCTCGTCATCGGATTGACGAAATTCTCAGAGCAAATGTGATACGCAGAATATTTGAGGTTCTGGTGCTCGATGCCATGCTGGTTATCGTTTTAAGTTTGAGTTTGCGTATCGTTTTTAATCCGCTGAGACGATTGCGTGAGGCTTTGTTCGAACTGGCGCGACACGACGGTGAGGATGTCGAGGAGTTACCAGAGACGCAAAAAAATGAATTTGGCGAAGTCGTGAAAGGCTTCAATCAGACCCAGAGAAAATTCAAACATATCATCGAAAGTCTGCGCCAGGCGGAAGAAGCAACACAGCATGAAGCGAGCAAAACCAGGCAAGCTTTTTTAGGCTTGAAAGCGGCACAGGAATCAATGTTGCAGTCAGAAAAATTGGCCAGTTTGGGTGGCCTTGTTGCTGGTGTGGCACATGAAATAAATACACCTGTGGGTATTACACTTACTTCGGCGTCCACTTTGCTCGACGCGACCGAACGCCTGCGCAGTGCGATGTCAGAAGGTGCGATGAAAAAGTCCGAGATCATGGCGTATATCGTTTCGGCCAGTGAAGGTAGTCGCCTGATTATGAAAAATGCTGAACGTGCCGCCCATCTGATACAAAGTTTCAAGCAGGTCGCCGCCGATCAAACTAGTGAACACCGGCGCAAATATGAATTGAAAGAATATATTGAAGAAGTCATGTCCAGTTTGCATCCGAAATTTAAAAGGGAGCATGGGGAAAAAAACGTACAAGCGACAGTAATATGTGTTGAATTAATCGAATTGGATGGTTACCCTGGGGCGATGGCGCAGGTGCTCACCAATCTGACCATGAATTCGCTGACCCATGCGTTTAAAGACACTGAGCAGGGCATGATAGAAATTACTGCCGAACAGCAGGGTGAAATGGTGGTGATGCATTTTTCCGATAATGGATGTGGGATTTCCCCCGCCAATCTTGGCAAGATTTTCGATCCTTTTTTCACCACAAATCGCGATAATGGCGGAACGGGTTTAGGCTTAAATATTGTGTACAATATTGTGAACAAGCAACTCGGCGGAACGGTCGTTGTGCAAAGCGAAATTGGAAAAGGGACATGTTTTATCCTTAAATTTCCGCGCAATACCATCGATTCGGAGGATGCTGTAGTTGGTGTGGGTGGCGCAGCAGTATAGTTACTAAATTGGTCAAAATTATATTTCGGAGCATAGTTAAGGGTATAAGTATGAGCCAGATTTCAAACGACGATGACTGGATGATCGACGACGACGCTGATGTTAAAGCGAATTCGGCGAGTGCACCTGATGATAGGCCATGGCGAGTGTTGATCGTCGATGACGAGCCCGATATCCATTCTGTCACCAAGTATGCGTTAGAGCATGTCATTTTCAAAGGACGAGGCATAGAATTGCTTTCTGCCTTTAGTGCTGCCGAAGGCTACCAGTTTATTTCTACTGAGCCTGATATCGCGCTGGTATTGTTGGATGTAGTGATGGAAACCGATGACGCAGGTCTGCGTTTGGCGAAGCAGATTCGTGATGAATTGCAAAATCACCTGGTGCGGATAGTGCTGCGTACCGGTCAGCCTGGTCAGGCGCCGGAAGAAAGCGTGATCGTTAATTTTGACATTAATGATTACAAGGCTAAAACCGATCTCACCAAGCAAAAACTTTTTACTACGCTCATTAGTTCTTTGCGTGCCTATGAAGGTTTGGTGATGATAGAGCGCAACCGCTTGGGTTTGAGCAAAATTCTTCATGGTTCGAGTAATTTGTACCAGCTCAGGTCTTTGCAAGAATTTTCTTCTGGCGTGTTAAATCAGATTTCCGCCATTCTTGATGTGGGCGCAAACGGTATGTTGTGTCTGATGCTAGATGACAGGCAAAATACCGGACGACGCTCGTCGGTCATCGCAGCCACAGGTGAAATGACAGCCCTGGTAGAAAAAGAACTGCTGAGTGAAAATCATCCCTACACGGCGATAGTCAGCAAAGCCTTAAGTGAGAAGAAAAGCCAGTTCGAACATCCACTTGATGCGCTGTATATTCATGCGTCGGCAGGCCATGAGTTTGTGATACTCATTACACCGCCATGGCCGATTAGCGAATTGGATCGCAGTCTTTTACGGGTATTTTGCGATCGTATTGCCGCCGCATTTGATAATTTGCATATTTATGGCCAATTACAAAAAGCCCAGGAAGCAACGGTCATCGCTTTGGCTGATCTGGGGGAGTCACGCGATGAAGATACTGGTGGTCATGTCAAACGCGTATGTAGGCTTAGCGATGCGATTGCGCTACAACTAAAAAGCGAGAATAAGTTTCCAGAAGATTTAACGCGAGAATTCATGTCTTTGATCGGCTTGGCCAGCATGTTGCATGATATCGGTAAAGTTGCCACGCCTGACAATGTATTGCTAAAACCCGGCAGGCACGATGCAGACGAACGCCTCATCATGGAGCAGCATGCCGAAATCGGTGAAAAAGTCTTGGGCCGTGCCGCCGCCCTGGTTGAAGGAACGAGTTATTTGACTTTAGGGGCGCAAATAGCTGGTGGCCATCACGAGCATTTTGACGGCAACGGTTACCCCCGCAAACTCAAAGGACAGCAGGTGCCATTGAGCGC
>JANYFV010000430.1 GCA_025359635.1 Undibacterium sp.
CAAAAATCCGTATGCTCCGTATAGTTTGGCGAGCGCGAATGTTAGTTTCAAACCTGGCGAGCATACCAATGTTGTGGCGGAATTTGCGCGCAGTAAAAGCGTATTGGGCAGTGTAGTCACTGGCAGTGCCTACGCAATGCAACCCGCATTTGGTCAAGCCGCACCAGCGGGTGGCAGCTTGCAAGACGTAGAAGGCAATGCCTGGCGGGTAGAAGCATTACATCAAGATGAAAATCTTAAAGCGCGCCTGTTTGTTGGTCGCAGTGATGCGTATTTTAATAATGCCGCAGCGTCACTCAATCAAGGGCACGAAGAATTGGCATTAAAAATAAGCGATAAGTTAGATGAAAAATGGACCGCTTATGTGGAAGGCACACACAGCAAGCAGCGTGTGGCAGCCGCATCGCGTGATGCTTTTTCACTGGGCGCAATCTATACAGTCAATCCTTCATGGGAAGTCGATGTGGGCTTGACGCATACCAAAGAAGAAGCTGGTAATTATGCCGGTGCTTTGCTGGGTTTAGGGTCAGGATTGCTCGTTGATCCGCAGTCCAAAAATGGTTTTGCTTACGGTTCGAGTTTGATCAATCCGCAGACAGGCTATGGACTTGATGGCGGTAATTTTGGCTTGGCTGGCGTGAGTTATAGCAGTACAGGTTTGCGCCTGCGTTCTACTTATAACGTGAGTGAGAAGGTCGATGTTTTTGGCGAGCTTGAGCAAGGCGTTGCAGGCGATCAATATCATCGCGCAGCACTTGGTACTGCTTATCGCTTTAGTGAAGTTGGACGTGTGTATGCCAAATATGAGTGGACCACCGGCCTGTCTTCGCCTCAAGCGGTGAATGGTATTTATAAAAGCGACGCTTTTATCGTAGGTTTGGATACCGAGTATCTACCAAACCAAAAGGCATTTTCTGAATACCGGATGCGCGACGCCGCTAGCGGCGAGCAGTTGCAGTGGGCTAACGGCACACGCAACGCCTGGAACCTGAGCGATACCGTCAAAGTATCTACATCGGCAGAATACTTGCGGATTTATCGCGGCCAGGCACAGGATGCTTATGCAGTCACTGGCGGCGTGGAGTGGCGGCCAAATGAATTGTGGATGTTAGGTGCGCGCCTGGAGTGGCGTCGATTGCAGGATGGTAAAGTCAATCAGACCAAGCCAATTACCCAGCCTTCTCCATCATTAAACGTACCGATGCCGATTGCCGGAAACGACACCTGGATGTCAACCCTGACAGCGGCGCGTAAGATCAATCGCGATTGGACTTTTCTCGGACGTAATTATTTATTAGACACAGATAATCGTGGCCACAGCGGTAATCGCTGGGAAGATAAATTGCAACTTGGCTTGGCCTATCGTGATACGGATACCAATCTTTTTAATGCCCTTGCGCGTTACGAATATTGGGTACAGCGTGACAAGAGTGGTAGCAACACTTACCTGCCGCCATATGGCAGTGATGGCGCAATTGCTTACCCCGGCGATCCGGTTGCTAGTCAGGGTTTCGACAAACATATTGTTTCCGTGCAAGGCGAATACCACCCATCCCGGCCATGGTGGTTTAATGCGCGTACCGCAGCTAAATGGCAACGTGATCATTTTGAAGTGAGCGATAATTTTTATAGCGCTTACTTGATCAGCGGTCGAGCCACCTATGATTTTTCAAAGCGTTGGGACATCAGCGCTCTAGCCTCACACATGTATAGTCCGCAAGGAAAATCGACACAACGTGCATTGGGCGCAGAGTTAGGTTATCAACTGCAAGATAATTTGTGGTTATCGGCCGGTTATAACTGGCGCGGCTTTAGTGACCGTGATCTGACGGGTGGTGAATACACCAATCGCGGCGTCTATCTGCGAATTCGTTTCAAGTTTGATGAAGATTTATTCGGTGCACGTAATCCGGTCAGTAATCCGGCGTTAGCAAGATAGTTTTCACACAAAATAATGTGCATTTCAAGGGAAATATAATGTCCAAAAATTCAACTTCGACGGGTTCAAAAGTGAGCCTTAGTTTTCGCCAGAAACTCATGGCGCTTGCCATCGCAACTATTGTAGTGATGCCCGCAATCGCAGCTGCGCAAAATGAGAATGCAGCAATAAAACTCGTTGTGCAACAAGATCGTACCAGTGATGGCGCAATACACCGCGACAACGGTGTGTATCGCGACACGCAACAGCGCATCAAAAATTTGAATGATAGCGGATTGCGTCTGGCGGATTATCAACTGTCAAAAGCACAGTGTTGGCTAGATGTGTCGTTCCATGAATATACCCGTAGCGATCGCGGTCATTTTCCACAAGAAGCTTTGGCTGAGAGCCAACGCATTTTGACTGCTTTAGAAGGCAAGCAAAATCCAGGTATGGAGACACCGCTGGTAAATGGCGCTGAAAAACTGAGACCGGATCTGTGGGCGCGTTACGACGCACTTAAAACGCATGCTGGATATCAATGCGCAGCGCAACAAACCGCCTGTGCCGAAGTTGAATTAGTCCATGCCGGTAATGAGATACATGAAGCAGGATGGCGCCATGCCAAGCCCTACATACAAATAGCTGAAGACCTGCTGGGTACTGCTGAAAAATCCGCAACAAGCTGTTTGCCGGTCGTTGCTGTTGCGAGTGCGTCCGCGCCGGTTGCGGCTACTGCCATTCCCGTAGCCCCAGCTTTGCTAAAGGAAAAAATTGTCCTGTCGGCAGATGCACTTTTTCACTTTGATAAATCCAGTGTTGCAGACCTGCTGCCAAAAGGTCGGGCCGAGTTGGATGAATTGGCCAAAAAAATCGGCGCTGATAAAACTCTGGTCAGTGCGCTTGCGCTCATCGGCTATACAGACCGGCTAGGGTCGGTCGCTTACAATTTACGTCTAAGTTTAGCGCGTGCCAATACAGTTAAATCCTATTTGCAAACGCAGGGCGTGAATGTGCCGATGGCGGTTGACGGGCGCGGTCTGCAAGATCAAGTTATTGCATGTGCCGATATTAAGGAGAGCGAAAAACTACGCGACTGTTTGCAACCGAATCGTCGCGTCGAAGTGATTATTTATCGATCAGAGCGGCAATAAGCAGATATTTAGCGTACCGAGTCCGTATGTGTTGTTAGAGCCAGCTTCCATCGCAGCGATTGAGGCTTTACTTAAAAACGTACCACCATAGATTGTTTTCCTGTATTTGGCCAGATCGGACGAGGTGGAGACCATGGCCCCTGCTGCTCTGACGCTGGTGGTTGAGTAGGCATATGGCCGGCTACTGGCGGCCAGATCGGTCACCGGGTTTCTTGATGAGCTGGTGAGGCGAGATAGATGTCATCCAGTGCCAGTGGTTTGATGATCCAGGCATCCATCGCTTTATCGAGGCTTGTATTGATTTTTTCTCAATGAGCATGCCAAGCACATAGAAATTGCCGTTGGAGTAACCACAATCACTTCCGGGTACGAGCGACTAGCCTTGGCTGTTAATGTAACCGATGATCTGGGTATCGCTAAATAGTTTTCCCGGTACGGCAACGTTTGGAAATGCCTGGCTGTCATTGAGAAAAGTGATTGTGTAGCTGGCGAATCGTAATGAAACTCTCATTGGCCAAGCTATGTATTGTCAGATGCTTGGATGTAAAAAGCGATGCCAATATTTCGCAGCATGCTAGTGAGCGAAATTAATGGAAGTCCAGTGAGTGCGGTCGGATCATCGCTGATTATTTTTTCAATAATGGTGATGCCCAATCCCTCATTTTTTGCACTTCCAGCACAGTCATAAGGCTGCTCAATGCGTAAATAGGCATCTAGTTCTGCATCGCTAAGCTGGCGAAAACTCACTAAGGTTTGTACATTTTCTATTTGAGTATGGAAGCTATTTTTCGCCTCGTTTGTATTTGATCGATTATCAATCAGGCACAATGCCGTATGAAAAATCACCTCTTTACCACGCATTTTTTGCAGCTGTATTAAAGCCGCCTCGTGGGTGCCGGGCTTGCCAATTTGTTCACCATCTAGCGTTGCGACTTGATCAGAACCTATAATGATGGAATCTGGATGGTTCTTCGCAATGGCGACCGCCTTTTGTTCTGCCAGGCGCAATGCTGTTTGCTCTGGTGTTTCATCGGAAAGGGCGTTTTCATTAATATCTGGTGCAATTGCCTCAAATGGAATTTGTAAGCGCGAGAGCAATTCGCGTCGATAGGCTGAACCGGATGCCAAGATGAGTTTGAATTTTTGTTGCGTTTGTAGCATTTTTATAGTGTTTTTTGCAAAGGAAATGGAAATTGAAATGAATTATCGCTGCAAGCCTTTGACTACTAAGTAGCAACTCTGTTATTATCGCAGGTTTTCTGGGTTCAAATATCCTATGCAAGCATTAGTGATAGACGCTTTTTCGTTTTGCCAGCTCCAGGAGCGGCGCGAAGGCAATATTTTAATCGCGGATTTGCATCGTTTATCCAACGAGTGTGCAAACACCGACGGAAGCTTGAGTTGGTCACTTGAAGGTGGCGTTACTCGACTCGGTTTTCCAAGGTTGGTATTGACGGTAAGTGGTCAAGTGCAATTGATGTGTCAGCGATGCTTGACCGTATTTGCATTTGAAATTGACTCAGAGCCAGAATTAATTCTCGCCAAAAATGAAGAAAATGCCGATGAAATTGAGGCATTGATCGATGATGACGAGATTGATGTAGTAGTAGGCAGCAAGACATTCAATATCATGGATTTGATCGAGGATGAAGTGTTGCTGGCAATACCCCAATCGCCCAAGCATGCAGTATGCCCTGATGTAGTATTAGATTCATCGGTCTCAACAGTGGCAGCGATTGAAGCAGAAGCGATTAAAAAGGACTCTCCATTCGCTGTGCTGAAGAAGATAAATGGGCGTACCTAGTGGCATTATTCTGAAAAGACACTCAGGTCGAAGTATTGTTAGGGATTCTTGAAAAGCAATTTTTTTGCTCATTCAGGTGTGTTAAATTTTAGAAACATTTTTTTGAAGTATTAGGAGTTATCATGGCCGTTCAGCAAAACAAAAAATCACCTTCCAAGCGTGGTATGCATCGTTCACACGATTTCCTGGTTGCACCGCAATTGGGTATCGAGCCAACAACTGGCGAAACACACATGCGTCACCATATTAGCCCTAACGGCTTTTACCGTGGTCGTAAAGTATTGAAGACTAAGAACGATTAAGTTTTTTCTTGGTGATGAAGCGGCGTAACGAGTCTTGTACTTGACGCCGCTTTTTTTTATCTTATATTTTTGTATTTATTGGTATTTTCTCTCGCGAAAAATCAAAAAAATTATTAATTTGGTAGCATTATTTAATACTGGAAAACGAATTTTTTCGATTTTCTTGCATCAATCTTGATACCATAGTTGTTTCGCAATGAAGTCTAGCCTCACTACATGACCATAAAAATTTCAATAGACTGCATGGGCGGAGATCACGGCCCTACAGTAACAGTAGCCGCAGCTCTTTCATTCGCCAACCGCGAGCCGGATGTCGAATTTCTTTTGGTCGGACAAGAAGCGATCATCAGAGCCGAATTGAATAAAATTGGTGCGCGAAATCATCCAAGGATGTCGATCGTAAACGCGACTGAAGTGGTTGAAATGGACGATCCTATCGAGGTAGCTTTGCGCAGAAAGAAAGATTCTTCGATGCGCATTGCGATTACTCAAGTTAAGGACGGTCATGCGCAGGCCTGTGTCTCTGCCGGAAATACCGGCGCCTTAATGGCCGTTTCGCGCTACGTCCTAAAGACCATGCCCGGCGTAGATAGACCGGCAATCTGCAGTATTTTGCCAAACCAAAAAAATCAACCTACTTACATGCTTGATTTAGGCGCCAATGTTGACTGTGAGCCGCTGCATTTACATCAGTTTGCGATTATGGGTTCAGCCCTGGTTGCCGCGTTAGAAGGTAAGGCAAAACCAAGCATAGGCTTGCTGAATGTCGGGGCAGAAGACATCAAAGGAAATGATGTCGTCAAAAAAACCGCACAGCTTTTGCGCGCCGATCATGAGCGGGGTTTGCTCAACTTTTATGGCAACGTTGAAGGTAATGATATTTTTGAAGGTACGACCGATATTGTTGTTTGTGACGGTTTTGTTGGAAATGTGACCCTTAAGGCGGCGGAGGGGATGGGGCGTTTTGTAAAAACTACCTTGACACAAGCGTTTAGCAGTAGCCCCTTAAATATGCTGGGCGCATTGATTGCGCGCGGTGCGCTTAAATCGATTTCTCGTACGATGAATCCGTCGAATTATAATGGTGGCAGCTTACTTGGCCTGCGCGGCTTGGTCTTCAAAAGTCATGGCGGTGCGGACAAATATAGCTATGAATGGGCAATTCAACGGGCATTTGATGCGGCTAAAAATGACGTTCTTTCTCGCATTTCAATTTCAATGGCAGAGTTAATGCCAGCTGAAGTAAGTACCTTGCTAGAAAATAACGAATCCTCTGATTCCAACGAAACTATCTCACAGAAAACGGCATGACTTTCTTCAGTAAAATTAT
>JANYFV010000443.1 GCA_025359635.1 Undibacterium sp.
TAGTAAAATCCGAGAAGGAAAATCGCAAGCAAGAAATCATTGCCAAGGCAAAAAAAGTAATAGTGGATTACAAAGCCCACTGTAACTCGGTTCTAGGTGGTGACTATTTGCCTGTATTCAGCGATGATTTTACGAATGCAATGAAAAACAAACGAACAATTGAAGCTCTATTAAACTCTGCTGATAGCGAAGTTGCTCGAATCAAAATTGAAATAAACGGAATGGCCGCAACGATTCAAGCCAACATTGAAACGCTTGCAATTCAAGCAAAAGAATTTGAATTTTTGTTTGTTGACATTGGCCCATTTTTTCAAAAACAACCAGACGACTTTCTTGCTTTTGTACAATCCCGAATTGCAAACTATCTATCTAGCCAAGCAAGCAAAAAAGAATTACTAAAAGATGAACAAACAAGCAAAAAGGAATTGCTAAAAATTGATGCTGAATCTACAACAAAAGACCATGCAACAGTTGATGAGGCAAACATAATTAACAATGGCTGTAATTCATTGCGTCAATTTAAAGAGACATATGGCGCATACAAAGAGTTTGAAAAAATCATTAACGCAATCGACATTTATTTTAAGGAAAAATCATAATGGCTTCACTTAATCGAGTAACACTCATCGGGCATTTGGGCCGCGACCCTGAAATGCGTCATTTGCCAGACGGCGGCGCGGTTACTAACTTTTCAATTGCCACGACGGAACAATGGAAAGACAAGTCAGGCGAGAAACAAGAAAAGACTGAGTGGCATCGAATCAGCACGTTTCAAAAACTGGCTGAAATATGCGGTGAATACCTCAAAAAAGGTTCACAAGTCTATATCGAAGGCAAGTTGCAGACACGTAAATGGACGGACAAAGACGGCATTGAAAAGTATTCTACGGAAATCATTGCTGATCGGATGCAAATGCTTGGTGGCAAACCGAGTGAGGAAAATCGCCAGCAATCTAAAAACCAAAAACCCTCAAGCGTAGATAATGGGTTTGAAGATATTCCTTTTTAGGCGCGTGCTAAACAGCGGCTTTACGGTCAGCGTGGTTTTTACGGCGATGGCCTAGACAAAAACAATAAACCAAGGAAAACAAAATGAACGTTAAACATCGCACAGGTGCTATAGCGGAACGCGAAAAAGGAATAAACCGCGTAGCAGACAAGGCAGAACGCGGCAGTCGAGGATGGGGTGATCTGGCCTATGCAGCCTTGTCTGTTTATGCGTCAAAGCACATTGAATTTTTCCCGTATGAGTTCACGCAAGCGTTTGAGGATGATGGTTTTGTAATGCCTCACGATAACCGCGCATTTGGTGCTGCGTTTCGAAAAGCAATTAAAACTGGAATGATTAAGCGCGGTAAAAAAATAGGCCAACATCCACGTAGACACGCAAGCATTGTTATTTCTTGGGCGTCGTTGGTCTATAGGGGAAAGAAATAAATAAGCGTAATCGCATAGCTATCTAACAATGTTACATTGCATGGCGCAAACAACCAAAATTGAAAGGATGAAAATGGACAACCAACACAAAATGATTAAAGGTTATCGCGACCTTAGTGCGGACGAAATTGCATTGATTAACGAAGCCAAAGAGCTTGCTGAACAAGTAAGAGCTCTAGTGCTTCGCGTGGCAATGTTGCCGTCAACGCCATTGGTTGATGGTGACGCTCCACCAACAATTACAACCGATCCGGCCCGTTCTATTGAAATTGCTCGCATTGAATTGCAAACAGGTTTTATGTGGCTGGTTCGTTCAATTACAAGACCAACCACGTTTTGAATTGAATACAATGTTAACTGAAAGCCAAGAACAACAATTAGTCATTCAATGGGCTGACCTCATCCCGCAAATTAGCGGAAGATTATTGGCAATTCCAAATGGCGCAAACAAGTCTATGACGGCACGCATGCGATTTAAGCGCGAGGGCTTAAGACCTGGCGTGCCCGACTTATTCCTTCCTATCCCAAATAAACATTATCATGGACTATGGATAGAAATGAAACGAATGAAAGGCAGCACAACATCGTTGCAACAACACGACTGGATTGAGTTTTTACAAGAGCAAAATTATCAAGCTACTATTTGTCGTGGTGCTGATGAAGCAATTGCAGTTATTCAAGAATATTTGTCAAGCGTATTTGAAATTAATTACTGGCAAGATTTATAAACCGCGCCAAGCAATTGTTTTACCGCATTTGACTCAGCCACTATTTGGTCGGCGCGTCCTGCTTCGATAAGCAACATTTCTGCAAATTGATTAGAAAGTCTGCTTCCCGTTGCTTCTGCGCCCACTCCGGCAACGGCTCCAGCTTCAACCGTACTGGCAGCGGAGCATCCGGTTTTGGCGAAAGGATCGCGCAGCCCGTCACGCTTGGCAATAGCAACAGCATTATCCAATAATATTTTAGCATTGGTAGAGTCCTTTGATCGTTGGTAATTTATAGCTTTTAATGACTGCGTAAAATTCAATTCCTGCGCATGTGTTGCCGCGTCAATCTGTTTTATTCTAGCCGCCCATACTGCTTCATTTTGCACTGCCTGACGCTGATAATCGGCACGCACATCGTTTAATTTTCCAGCATGCCAATACCATGCTGCTGCTAAAACAATACCCGCTACCGCCGCTGTAATGCCTCCGGGCAGGTGCAAAATTTTTAACAAGTATGACGCGACACCAGCAACGACCAATATCATTGAAATAATTGACCACTCTTGAACAAAGTGCCACGCGGCAATCATTTGTGATTGCCCCATATTGCCCACCAAAAAAGAATCGCAATTAGCACGAATACGGCAAAAGTAAAAACCGTCAAAGCAGATTCAATATTCATCAAATTATCTCAATAGTGATACGCTCGCCGCGTGCTACTGCTTCTTGCATTTGCGGGTAAAGCCGAGAGAATGCAGGGCGCGATCCATAAATCATTTCAAGGCCTTCTGACGAGCCTACAAGGATGCACCCTTCGGTGTCTGCGTCAGTGTTGCCGCAATGGATCCGAATGCCTTCAAAACCCTCTACGCCAATTAGCAAAGGCAGTATGCGTTGGAATCGGTTAGAGAAGGTTAGCTCTACGTCATACGTTCCAACGGGGATGGCCGTACTGCCTTTAACTTTCCATTCGCTGACAGGCACACCGGGGACTTGACGAACAACATCTTCCAATGTAAAGCATTCGTCATAACCGTTTACTTGCAACCGGCCAAGCGTGCAAGTAAGGAATGATGGTTTGCGAGTAAGTGTTAATTTCATTTTTCCGCCTCTCGGTCAATTTTCCTGCTTAAAAAAGATTCTGATTTTGCATACAGCATATCAAGCAATCTGCTGCCGCCGTATGCGCAAATAAAAATGGCAATCACTGCAATGGCAGAAGGTGGTTGATAATGCAGCGCGCCAAAAAAAGCAATAAAGCCCGCGCTGACAGACGACACCGCATCACTTGCAATGCTAATTTTGACGTTTTTTGTTTCAAATCCGCTTGACCATTTTTTCAAACCATTAGCTGCGCCGCCCATAATCGACAAAGCAAACGCAAAAAAATATTGAAACGCAGGAATGCTATCGGGCAGCAAAAGAATCGGTTCAGCGGCCCGCGCAATGCTGGACGTAATCAAAAAAAATACGAGCCAGACAACTCGTATTTGACCAATATCAGGGCGCATTTAATTCACCTTGCTTTGTGCAACAATTCGAGCGACTTTGCCCTCGGAAATCCACGCCCACAAACAAGCGCCAAACATGATAGGTGAAATCAATGTCAACGTATCGGGGCCACCTTCAAACGAATAAAAGAATATTCCAATCCATGTTACGCAAAGCAGCGATGCGGATAATTCTCGCGACCATCTGGCCTTGCATCCGCGCATTTCTGCAATTGCTGATAAGATCATCATGCCACCAAATAAAACAAGAAACACCGTCCAAAGCCAGCCGTGCGGATCAGAGCGAACTATGCCAGATAAGCCAATACCATAGTTAAAAAAATACCCGCCCATGCCATGTATGATTGATAGCAACCCAATGAGAATGCGCGTGCGAGTCATTGTTGATAGCGTATTAACGCGGCGATCAGTCATTTGAAATTTCTCAAAAATTCCGGTGGTTGATTGCATTGTCAATCTTTCGGTTTGCTTAACCTTGTTTTTAGCTCGGTAAATTTGACGGCAATAATTTGCCAATTTTGGAACGTCCAAAACGCGGCGACCCCCGCAAAAAAAACAATAATGTAGCCCATGTTTGATGCTCCTATTTCAATTGTAATGTTCAGTAACTTGACACTGCGGCGCTGCTGAAATACATTTACTTCTCGCGATAATAACACAAAGGAAAATATCAACATGTCCATTTCAAAACAAAATGCTGCTAATAGCTTGAAGGGTGAAGCTATAAAATTGGGTGATCGCGTCATTTATCATCCGTGCGCGCGTGACCGAGTAAATAAATTGCGCATTGCGCCGGAATCTCTTGATGGCGTTGAAACGGTGCAAATTGGCACTGTTTCACACATTGCCACAGTCGCCTTTGTTGGGCCTAATTATGTCAACTTGTCCGTGCTTGACAGTAAAGGAGTGCCTTACATTGCGCTTAACGTTATAGACGATGTATGCGAAGACAATACTGATGGCTGGTACGAGGCGCTTGTATGAACATTGAAAATTACAAAAAAGTGCTTGCACAAATTGTGGCGAATCCTGAAACTTGGGATCAAACTCACTGGCACTGCGATACGTCACATTGTTTTGCTGGGCATGCGCAGATTATGAGTGGGTACGAAGTTAATGCAA
>JANYFV010000447.1 GCA_025359635.1 Undibacterium sp.
GACGCCATGGCGCTGCAAAAACGAACGGTATTCAGCGCGCTGTTTGTCGTTCACGCCATCATCCAGCCCTTGAGTGATGTCACCTAAAAATTGTTCAAACAGAATATCGTCGATCATTTCTTGCATGGCGGGAAGTATCGCCAAGACATAGATGTAAGCATCGACGCTGTTACGCGAAAACCCGCCGCACACATGCTGACTTAATTTCTGCCAGCCAGCACCATCTTGTGGAAATGACGACTGCAGAACGGTGACGGGTAGTTTTAGATCTGACATGAACGCTTTCGTAATTGATATGCTAGAGGTTTGTGCAATTTCTGCATTATAGGTGTTTGTACCCGCGTTTTGCGTTTACCATTCAAAAAACGCCCAGGCGTAGGCTATTTTTTCAATCTAAAAACAAGTGTTGTTTTATGGTAAAAAATTATTTACCTGATCAAGTTTTGACGCCATTTTTAGTACGGTTGTGGTGCAATGGAGTGAAAGGCTTAGCCGCAGGTTCATGCGGATGATGTCGGTATTTTAATTCTGCAAGTTTGTGGTAAGGTTTTTAGTGAATAAGCAGTTTTGCGCTGCTTTCCTTATTACGATGGCATCGTAATAAATTTAATTTTTTATCCTGAGTCTTGATAACCATGTTTAATTGTTCTCGTTTTAGCTTTGTTAAACTCTCTTTTCAGATTCCGCCTGATTTGTTCGCATTGTCCTCTGCCATGATTCTGGAATGCGTATGTTGAGCAATCCTGCTGTACCTGCGCCATTAACTGCGCCTAAGCGTCGTCGCCGGATCTGGCCAATTGTTCTTTTTATTCTCCTTTGCCTGATCGCGGTTCCGCTTTGGTTGGTGTGGCAAGAGACGCGCAATTTTGAGCGTCAGGCTGAATTTTTCGCCAAGTTGGCGAAGCAACTAACGTATAAAGTTGAAGCCGGTGCCAGCCCAAAGGCGGCAATACGCTTTCCACATGACAGCCCTTACGACGAGCGCGTTGGCTATGCCAATTTGCCGGATTTTTTGATCAAGTTGCAGGCAAAAGATTTTTCCGTCGTGAAGCAGGCGCGTATTTCGCCCAAAATGGCTGAGATGGCAGATCGCGGTTTCTTTGCCACTTACCCTGAAAAAACTGTTATCGGTTTGAGTATTCTTGATTGTCGTAACCAGCCCTTGTTCGCTGCGCGTTATCCTGAGCGAATCTTCACTGGATTCGAAAAGACTCCACGTATTTTGATCGATAGTTTGCTATTCATTGAGAACCGTGAACTGCTTGATGCTAAATATCCAAAACGCAATCCGGCGGTGGAATGGGATAGATTAAGCAAGGCCGTGTTTGATAAAGGGGTGAATTCGATTAATGGCGGCGCCCGCACTGCCGGTGGCAGCACCTTAGCGACGCAAATTGAAAAGTATCGCCATTCAGCGGAAGGCCGCACCATCTCTTTGAAAGATAAGTTTAACCAAATGGTGTCGGCGTCTTTGCGTGCCTATCAAGGTGGTGAAGATACGACCAAGGCGAGACGTCGTATCGTGGTGGATTATCTCAATACGGTGCCTTTGTCGGCCAAGCCAGGCTATGGTGAAGTGAACGGTATCGGTGACGGTATGTGGGCTTGGTACGGGCGAGATTTTGCTGAAGTGACTCAGGCCCTGAATGGGAAATTGGATCAGGCCGCGAGCGCGCAAATTTTTAAGCAGGTACTGAGCTTGTTGATTGCGCAACGCCGTCCTTCGTATTACCTCGATCAAGGCGGAGCCGATCTGGAACAATTGGCGAATAGCCATTTACGTATTTTGGCGACTGCAGGAATCATCAGTTTAGCCCAGCGCGATGCGGCGCTGAAGGTGCGCCTGATGTCTGGCGCAAAACCGGCAAACTACAATGTCTTGAATAATTCCTTTGTCACCCGTAAGGCTGCCAACGCCATGCGCACACATGTCGCTGGTTTGTTGGGTGACATGAGTTTGTATAGTCTTGATCGGCTTGATCTGACTGCCCTGAGTACGCTCGATGCAAAGGCGCAAACTGCAGTGACTGACGTGTTGCGTAATCTGCGTGACCCAGAAGCGGCCAAGGCGGCCGGGCTCACTGGCAAAGGCATGTTAGGCAATGGCGATCCAGCCAACGTTGTTTATAGTTTTACCTTGTTGGAGAAGGGTGAAAACGCTAATTATCTGCGTCTGCAAACCGATAATTATGACCAGCCATTGGATATAAACGATGGCGCAAAACTTGATCTGGGCTCTACCGCCAAGTTGCGTACGCTAGTGACCTATCTTGACATCATCGCGCAGTTACATCAACGCTATGGTGCTGAAGAAAAGGCAGATTTAGCTAAAGTCGAACTCGACCCGCAAGACCGCTTGTCGCACTGGGCAGTGGAGTATTTACAGGGAAGCGGAGCGCGCGATTTACCCGCTATGTTGAACGCTGCGATGGAACGCACTTATTCTGCCGATGTGAAAGAAGGTTTTTTTACTGGTGGCGGCTTGCATTACTTTGGTAATTTCAAAAAAGAAGACAACGGTCGCATTCTGACGATACGTGAAGCGTTGCGCCATTCGGTCAACTTGCCTTTTGTTCGATTGATGCGTGATGTCGTCCATTTTTATATGTTTCAGACGCCGGGTTCGTCGGCAAATTTATTGGCCAATTCCAAAGACCCGCGTCGTGCTGATTATCTCAGTCGCTTTGCCGATAAGGAAGGAAGAGAATTTCTCCATCGCTTCTATGCCAAGTACAAGGGCAAGAGTGCGAAAGAAGTCGAACAGATTTTGCTCTCGAGTTTCCGACCTACGCCAGTGCGTTTGGCTAATGTCCATAGAACCATCATGCCTGAAGCCACCCCGGCTGAGTTCGTGGCGTTTATTAACGACAATCTGGCTTCGCAAAATGAGATTAGCAACGAGCGCGCTACGCTGATGTATCAACAATATTCGTCAGAGAATATGTCGTTGGCAGATCGTGGCTACCTCGCTACCATCCACCCTTTGGAGCTGTGGATGGTTGGGTTCATTCGCAAGAACCAAGGTGCAAGTTTGAGTGAGGTAGTCGCCGCCAGCGCTAAGGAACGTCAGCAAGTTTACGAATGGCTATTTAGAACTAGCCGCAAACATGCGCAGGATAAACGCATTGCCGGCTTACTCGAGTTAGAAGCGTTTCTGGAAATTCAACGTCAGTGGAACCGCATGGGTTATCCATTTTCTTCTTTGACGCCATCGTATGCGACGGCGCTAGGCGCATCGGCGGACAGGCCGTCGGCACTGGCCGAGTTGATGGGCATCATCGTGAATGGTGGCGTGCGTAAACCAGGGCAACGCATTACTTCTATGCATTTTGCCAGCGCTACTCCGTATGAAACCCTACTTTTGCCGCGCAACCCATCCAGGCAAACAGGTGAGCAAGTGTTGGCACCTGAAGTAGCGCGGGTAGTCGCCGATGCGGTGCAAGACGTGGTCGCGCAAGGTACCGCCAGACGCGCCCGCGCAGCCTTCACGGCCAAAGATGGCAGCAATATCGCGGTAGGTGGCAAGACCGGCACTGGCGATCAACGTTTTGATGTATATGGCGCTGGGGGTAAATTAATCGAGTCACGCTATGTCAATCGCTCGGCAACTTTTGTTTTTAATATCGGCGAACGCTTCTTCGGTAGCATGACGGCGTATGTGCATGGGCCACAGGCAAAAGACTATGATTTTACCAGCGCCTTACCTGTACAATTGTTGACGGTCTTGGCACCGAGCCTGATGCCACTGATAGAACCAGTGACTGAAACTGGCGCAGCCCGCTGTGGTAAATAAGTGTGGCCGATAAGTAGTACGTTTTTTGCAGAAGTCTTGATTAGCGAATACATCAATCGTGAATGGATGAAATGTAATGAACACTGTTGCAGGCACACCGGACAAGCCCGGTGCAGAAAGTACAGATGCGCGTTTGTCATTTTTTAAGACGCTGCAGTCACTCAGCAATAAAATTCATGCGACCAGCAATGTAGATGAAATTATTTTTGATCTCTCTCAGGAAATCTGTGAGTTATTTAATTGTGAACGACTGACCTTATACGTGGTCAGTGAGGATAAAAAAAATATCATCTCTAAGGTGAAGACTGGCCTTACGTCGTTCTCAGATTTAAAGTTGACGATTTCAGATCGCAGCATCGCTGGCTATGCTGCATTCTCTAAAAAAATCATCAATCTTCGCGATGCGTACGACCAGACGGAGTTAGATGCCTATTCGCCTGGTTTGTTGTTTCAGGAAGGGGTCGATAAACGATCTGGATTTCGCACCAAGCAAATGCTGACAGCGCCTATCCTCAATCCTAAAAACAAGGAATTGCTCGGTGTCGTGCAGTTTATCAATAACCGTACTGGCGAAACATTTACCAGCATCGCGGCTGAAGGCGTAAAAGAACTTTGCGAAACTTTGGCGGTAGCTTTTATTCAGCGCAATAAGCCGGTGGTTGCCGTACGCTCAAAGTTTGATGGTTTGATTACTAGCGGGGTACTTTCTGCACCGGAATTTGAGTTGGCTACCAGATCTGCGCGACGTAAAAATAGTGATATTGAAGACGTTTTACTTGGCGAATTTCAAGTTCCATTTGCCGCCGTAGGCGCAGCACTGGCGCAATTTTTTGGCGTTGCTTACGAAGCGTTTAAGTCTGAACGCCTTAAACCCATGGAGCTGTTAAAGAATCTCAAACGTGATTATGTCGAGCAGACGCAGTGGTTGCCGATTGAAGACGGCAAAGACGGTTTGGTTATTCTTTGCACCGATCCGGAGCGTATCAAAAATTCGACTATAGCCAAGACAATTTTCCATAAGGCGCGCCTCGTTTACTGCGTTACGACAAATCGAGAATTTGCTATGACGGTAGACCAGTTTTTTGGCGCAACAAACACTGGTGATACTTCTACGGTCGATGATCTCTTACTGGATATGGCGGAAGACGAAGAAGGTGAAGTTGCGGCCGATGTTTCAGCGGCAGTTGAAAATGAGTTGGTGAAGCTGGTGAATAAAATCGTGGTCGATGCGTATAAACAAGGTGCTTCAGATATTCACATCGAGCCACTGCCAGGCAAAGGAAAAACCGGTATACGTTTCCGCAAAGACGGTACTTTAGTGCCTTACATTGAAATACCTGCCAGCTATCGCAGTGCCTTGGTAGCGCGTATCAAGATCATGTGTGATCTTGATATTTCTGAGCGCCGCAAACCGCAAGACGGAAAAATTAAATTTAAAAAATACGGCCCGCTAGATATTGAACTGCGCGTCGCGACAATACCTTCTGCTGGTGGCGTGGAAGATATCGTCATGCGTATCCTCGCTGCTGGCGAACCTATTCCGCTCGATAGTTTGGGCGTGTTACCACATAACTTGCAGCGCTTAAAAACCGCGATAGAAAAGCCGTATGGCTTGTTCTTTGTTTGCGGCCCAACCGGCTCTGGCAAGACCACCACCTTGCATTCGGTATTAAATTATCTAAATCGGCCAGAGACTAAAATCTGGACCGCCGAAGATCCGGTCGAAATCACGCAAAAAGGTTTGCGTCAGGTGCAGGTAAATCGTAAAGCCGGGCTCGATTTCGCCACTGTGATGCGGGCATTTTTGCGAGCCGATCCAGACATCATCATGGTCGGTGAAATGCGCGACAAAGAAACCGTTTCGATGGGCATCGAGGCTTCGCTAACCGGGCACTTAGTGCTGGCAACCTTGCATACCAACAGCGCGCCAGAATCTATCGTACGCCTGCTCGATATGGGAATGGACCCATTTAATTTTGCTGATGCCTTGTTAGGGATTTTGGCGCAACGTCTGGCCAAGCGACTTTGTAAAAAATGCAAAAAAGCGTATCAACCTTCCGCCGATGAACTGCAGAATATGCTCACGGAATATTGCGAAGAATTATTAAATACCGCCTTATTTATTGCCGATGCAGAGGCAGGCAAAGCCGCAGTATTAGCAGGATGGAAGAAAAATTATGCTGACAGCGAAGGAAACTTCACCCTGTATCGCGCGATTGGTTGTGACGAATGCAGCAAGGGTTATAAAGGTCGGGTGGGTTTGCACGAGCTGATGATCGGTACTGACAAGGTCAAGAAGCTATTGCAAGAACACAGCCGCGTCGCGCAACTGCTCGCCGCTGCGCTGGAAGATGGTATGCTGACTTTGAAGATGGATGGGATAGAGAAGGTTTTGTCGGGTCTGACCGATGTGAAGATGGTACGGGCGGTGTGTGTGAAATAGCTCCGAATTACTAATTCGCCCAATTGTGCTGGAAGAGTACGCAGATTTGACGATGCACGATTTCCAAAAAATTAAAAAGGCCATCTGATCACAATATCAGATGGCCTTTTTCTATTCGCAATTCGGATTAACGTTTATCCGCCGATGCCATGCGCCTGTTGATCAGCATGGTAAGAGCTGCGCACCATTGCCCCGACTGCAGCATGCGCAAAGCCCATTTTGTAGGCTTCCGCTTCAAACATTTTAAACACATCCGGGTGTACATAACGGCGCACTGGCAAGTGGTGGCCGCTTGGTGCCAGGTATTGGCCGATGGTGAGCATGTCTACGTTGTGGGCGCGCAGGTCGCGCATGACTTGCAGGATTTCTTCGTCGGTCTCGCCCAGGCCGACCATGATGCCGGATTTGGTTGGCGTGTTTGGGTGCATTTCCTTGAAGCGTTTCAGCAGATTCAGCGAGTATTCATAATCAGAGCCTGGGCGCGCTTCTTTGTAGAGGCGCGGTGCGGTTTCCAGATTGTGGTTCATGACATCGGGTGGTGCCAGGTTCAAAATTTCTAAGGCGCGGTCCATGCGGCCACGGAAATCCGGCGTCAAAATTTCTATGCGCGTCATCGGCGAGAGTTCACGGATTTTGCTGATGCATTCGGCAAAATGCGCTGCGCCGCCATCGCGCAGATCGTCGCGGTCTACCGAGGTGATGACGACATAGCTGAGTTTGAGTTCGGCGATGGTTTTGGCCAGATTGAGTGGCTCGTTAACGTCGAGCGGATCTGGGCGACCATGACCGACATCGCAGAAAGGGCAGCGGCGGGTGCATTTGTCACCCATGATCATGAAGGTGGCCGTGCCTTTGCCGAAACATTCGCCGATGTTCGGGCAGCTTGCTTCTTCACAGACCGTGACCAGTTTATTCGCGCGCAGGATGTCTTTGATTTCGTAAAAACGGGTGGTTGGCGAACCTGCCTTGACGCGTATCCAGTCTGGCTTGGGCAGGCGCTCCATCGGGATGATCTTGATCGGGATGCGGGAAGTCTTGCTGGCGCCTTTTTGTTTTTCGGTAGCGTCGTAGGCGGGGGATGCAGCAGGCGTGATCGGTGTATTTTCGGTGGTCATGGCTAGTCGAACAGATTATGCAGTTGTTAATATGTGTTGTAGTCGGTGAGCAAGCGCTAACTGCGCCTCTGAAAGAGTGACTGTGGCTCCCAGAGTTTTTATATCGATTGTGGCGAGGCCGGCGTAACCACAAGGGTTAATCCAGGAAAACGGCTGCAAATCCATCGCGACATTGAGAGATACGCCGTGATAAGTGCAGCCATTTCCGCGTACTTTTAAGCCTAGGGCAGCGATCTTTGCGCCTTGCCATTCGCCTGCAGTTCCGTCCTGCGCCATGTAAATTCCTGGTGCGCCAGCTTTGCGCTCACCGGCAAGATTATACGCTGCCAGCGTGTCGATGACTGCTTGTTCGATTTTGTGCACGAATTCGCGGGCAAATAAACGTCCCTTGCTATGGCTGCGGCGCAAGTCGATCAAGAGGTAAATCACCACCTGGCCTGGCCCATGGTAGGTGACTTCACCACCGCGGTCAGTTTGTATCACCGGAATAGTATGCGCTGCCAGTACGTGTGATTCATCTGCCCCGAGTCCTAGTGTAAATACTGGCGGGTGCTCAACGATCCAGAGTTCATCTGGCGTCGCGGCATCACGCGCATCGGTAAAGGCGCGCATGGCCGCAAAGGTGATTTGGTAATCTTCATGACCACGATGAATGATGCGCGGCACTTTGGAATTTGTTTGCTGGTCTGGCATGGGTTTCTTATCTGACAATCAATTTTGCTATGGCGCAGCATTAGACAGGCATCGAACACACATTACACACGCACGACTGTCAGTCTTTGTATCAGGAATTTGCCATCGATGACTTTGCGAAAAGGCACGCCAGCGGCCTCAAAGCCTGGCCCGCCCTGCGTTGCCCAGATTGCCGCTTGTGCATCAAACGCCGCTAAATCCATGCCCAGCATGGGGGCAGAAAGGACGAACTTTGCTCCCAGTTTTTGTTTATTGACGATGTCTTCGAGTGCGGCCATGTTTACAAAACCATCTTTACCATAGGGTGCGACGACAAGGCGCGATACAGATTATCCAATTGCTCGCGATTGACCGCGAGGATAGTTACCGTCAGTGATAAATACGTGCCTTTGGTGGACGGGCGCATTTCCATTTTACCCGCGTGGAAAGTGGGATCGTGCATGACCACCACTTCAACGATGGTTTGCGCAAAAGACTCTTGCATCAAACCCATCACCTTGATCGGGAATTCGCTGGGGTATTCGATCAGGCTTTGATCGTGGGGTATTTCTGGCATGTTCATGGCTTACTCATTTTTGATATTCGTACAACGGCGAATGACTAATTCGCGGCTTTTGCCTCTTGGTAGGCTGCATATAACTGTTGATAAATGGGGCCGGGAAGCCCTTTTCCAATAGTCTGATCGTCTATCTTTACGACGGCAAGTACTTCTTTGCCAGCGGATGTAAGAAGCACTTCATCGGCCGCGAATACCTCGGCGCGAGTTACTCGGCGTTCTTGCAAGGGTATTTGTTGCGCCGCGCAGAGTTCTTGCAGCAAGCCATAACGGATGCCTTCGAGTATCAAATTGTCTTTAGGTGGGCCGATGACAACGTCGCCTTTAACGATCCAGACATTGGATGAAGATCCTTCGGTTAAGTATCCATCGCGAAATTGTATGCTTTCCATTGCGCCATGCTCCACAGCATTTTGCGCTGCCAGTACATTTCCTAGCAGCGACGTGGATTTGATCTCGCAATGCAACCAGCGCTGATCTTCCATCGCCACACAGATCACGCCTTTGGCGCGCACTTCGGAAGATATCGGCGTCAACGGATTGCTCATGATGAACACCGTCGGCACCATTTCAGCAGGGAAGGCATGAGCACGTTTGGCTACTCCGCGCGTCACCTGCAAATACAGCATTTGATCGTCACCTGAATGTGCATCCATCACCTGTTGAAGTAATTGCAACCATTCTTCTTTAGAATGCGGATTCGGCATCCCAATAGCTGCCAAGCTGCGTAACAAACGCGCCATATGCTGTTCTGCACGGAACATTTTTTTGGCGTACACCGGGATGACTTCATAAATGCCATCACCGAAAATAAAGCCCCGGTCGAGCACGGATACTTTCGCTTCAGAGAGTGGTGTGAGGCTGCCGCTGCCGTTGCTATTTAAATAAACCAGTGGATTGTTCATGATGGAATGCCGCGAGAAGCGAGAAAATTGATTTTACATAAAATTTATCATCTGCCGACTCAAAATGGTCATTTTCTTTCACATTTAGAGAATGAAGTAACGATATTTGTCGGTAATTTTTACACTAAATGAATTGGATTGCTATAGAGGATCCATCAAATCCATGCTTTGAGTGCGCATTAAATTTGTCGGATTTTTTTACACTCATCGAATCAATATGGATAAAAAAAAACACAACTCCTTGTTTAAATTGGTTTAAGTCAATTTGTTGATAATTGGCACAATTCATGCTTGAGAAATTCTTGTCCTCAAAAAGGATTGAGTTAAGCTTTGATCAGAACAAGGCAGCTCAAGGAGAAAACCGCGGTGCATAACATCGAAATTATTAAAATAAAGGGTAAAAACATGAAGAAGCTTGTAAATCTGGCATTGGCAATCGGGATTGCTGCAGCCTGTTCGACGGCATCGGCCGGCATGGTCACGTTCGAGAGTTTCGTTCCGGGCATCTATACAAATGGTGACATGAACGTCAACGGCAAACAAATAATTACAACCGTGGGCCAAGGCGGCTTTGATGGTGCGATTATTAATGGCTCAGATCCTTTTTCATGCGATATCGCTGTTTGCCCTAGCGGCAATTCCAGCAACTATTATGCTGGTCTGAATGATGGTGGCATGAGCCTCACTAACTTGGGCGGCGCGACCCAGTTGAGAGGCTTGGACTTTGGGTTTATCCTGCCAGTCGACGCAGTTCTGAATTTCGCAGTAGGCAGATTGGTCATTATAGCCAATGACGGAACCATGATATCGCGTGAATTTGATCTTCAGGGAGCAGACGGCAAATACGGCTTTGCGCATTGGAATATCGATGGTCTTTTCAGTCACACCGGTTCCAAAGAGTTTACTTTCATTGCCTGCCTCTATACCTCAGGTGGTGAATGTGTGAACCCAGCTAATAACCAAGCCCAGTTTGCCATTGATAACATCGCCTATGTTCCTGAGCCAGCCACCATGTCTCTGTTCGGCATCAGCATTTTAGGCATGTTAGCTGCGGCTCGTCGTCGTAAGTCTGTTTGATTCATCGTTCAAAAAACAAATTCAAAAGAGATCACACAATGAATAAGAAACTACACCCTATATCCTTGGCTGTAATGACACTCTTGACTAGCATGGCAATCAACGCTAATGCACAAGAAGTACGCCATTCATACATCGTTCAATTAGTAGGTCAGCCAGTAGCGGCCTATGACGGCAATATTGCAGGTTTGCCAGCAACTAAACCTGCCGATGGTACCCGCTTGGATATCAGCGCGACTGACGTTCAGGCTTATATTGCTTATCTTAACAAGAAACAAAATGATGTTCTGGTTGCCATCGATCCAGCCAACATTACAGCAAAGTATGACGTAGTGTTGAATGGCTTTGCAGCCAATCTAACTGATGCAGAAGTTCGTGCGCTGAAGAAAAATTCTGCCGTACTGAATGTTCAAGCTGACACAATGCAACAACCGACAACCAGCTATACACCAAGTTTCTTGGGTTTGGACAAGGCTGCTGGCCTTTGGGCGAAAGTAGGTGGAAAGCAGTTCGCGGGTGAGGGCATGATCATTGCCATGGTCGACAGCGGTGTCTGGCCTGAAGACTTGAGTTTTGCCGACAAGGTCGATGCAGGTGGTGTACCGACCCACGATGCAAGCGGTACTTCAGCCTATGGTGCTCCGCCGGCCAAATGGCGCAATTATCCTCACGTAGGTGCGGATGACCTTCCGAACGGGTGTGAAATAAAGCCGGGTATCACAGCTAGTAATTGCAATAATAAACTAATTGGTATCCGCTCGTTTGTATCTGCCAGTGCGCCAATTCATGGTGCTGACTTCTTGTCTGGCCGCGACGGCACTCAAGAGGGTGGTGGTGGTCACGGCTCACACACGTTATCCACAGCTGGTGGTAACGCTGGTGTGCCAGCGGTTCTGAACGGTATTCCAATGGGTGCGTTGTCGGGTATGGCTCCGCGCGCGCGCGTCGCAATGTACAAAACTTGCTATACCGGGACCACAGCGACCAATGGCGGTTGTGCCACTAGTAGCAGCGTGTCTTCAATTAATCAGGCAGTTAAAGATGGTGCTGATGTCATCAACTATTCGATCGGTCCTACAGCCGGTGGTGGCACATTTAACGACCCAATTGAAGTGGCATTTCTGAATGCGTCGAATGCTGGTGTATTCGTCGCGGCCTCAGCCGGCAATTCTGGCCCTAGTACCAATCCAGCGGCCAACCTAGGCCCTTGGCATGCTACAGTGGCTGCTTCTACCCATGGCCGTTCGTTTACTGCTGTGGCACATGTTGCTGGTAGCGGCGACAATCCCGGTGCTTCGGTGAACTTGAATGCCTTGCCAGACACTGCCACGATACTCTCCACTGCAGCAGCAGCTGGAAGTGTTGCTGCGGCAAATCTGTGCTATGGCGCGGCCGATGGTTATGTGTCACTGGATCCGGCGAAAGTGGCAGGTAAAATCGTGGTCTGTACTCGCGGTACAACCGCTCGTGTCAACAAGAGCCTTGCGGTTGCTCAAGCTGGCGGGGTTGGCATGATCTTGGCCGACAACGGTGCTGGTTTGGTGGCAGAAGCACATTCTGTACCTACAGTACACGTGAGCTTTGCCGATGGCATCGCAATCAAAGGTTATGTGGGTGCTCATGCGGATGCAACTTCAGCTTTAAGCATCGCAAGCTTGAGTTATGTGCCGGCACCGGTGATCGCTGGTTTCTCTTCACGTGGCCCGAACGTGGCTGACAATAATATTTTGAAACCAGATTTCACGGCACCAGGGGTAGACATCGTGGCAGCCTTTTCGGCATCGATGACACCAGGCGAAGTTGCTGACCTGAAGGCGGGTGGTAGCACTAGCTCGACTGGCATCAATATGATCTCGGGTACCTCAATGTCCAGCCCACATATTGCCGGCCTCGCAGCCCTGATTAAGCAGCAGCATCCGACTTGGAATCCGGCAATGATCAAGTCGGCGCTGATGACTACTGCTGGTGACACTCTGCCTGATGGCGTCACTGCTGCTTTGCCTTGGAGTGCAACAGCCTTGGCAACAGGTACGTTGCCTTGGGCGCAAGGCGCAGGCCATGTGCAGCCAAATCTGGCGACTGATCCAGGTCTGGTGTACAGAGTGAGTGCACTTGGTTACGCGCAATTTAGTTGTGCTTTGGGCTTGGGTTTTTACAGTCCAGCAACTTGCGGTGCTATTGGCTCCGTAGCGGACTACAATTTGAACTTGCCTTCAATGACACTTGGCGGAATCCTGGGTGTGCAAACCCTGACACGTACCGTGACCAACGTCGGCACCACCACTGCCACCTACACGGCATCGGCTGCTGTGCCTGGCTATACCGTGTTGGTGACACCGGCTAGTTTCACGATTGCACCAGGCGCCACGAAAACCTTTACTGTTAAACTGACACGCACGACGGCACCTGTTGACACTTGGGCGTATGGTTCACTGAGCTGGTCGGATGGCACGCACAACGTGCGTAGCCCGCTGACAGTACGTGGCAAGGCTCTGGTTGTTTCGTCTTCTGTCTACAGTGAAGCAGCTACAGGCAGCAAAATTCTCACTATCGGAACAGGTTTTTCTGGCGCCATGAGCATTGATAAGGCGGGTTTGAAAGCAGCCACCCGCACTACCAATACACTCACGGGTAGTAATCAGGGTACGGCGGCGACGATTTGTAATGCAAACAATTCGCCTGCAGTTAATGTGTCGAATTTCGTGATTCCAGCAGATACCTTAGTGGCGCGTTTCTCACTGTTTAATGCAGAGACCACGGGCGGCCAGATTCCTGGTGGCGAGGATGATCTGGATTTGCTGATTCTGAACTCCGCTGGTACACCAGTGGCTGGCAGTTTGAACGGAGGTTCGAACGAGACTGCCACTATGCTGAGACCGGCTGCTGGTACTTATAAGGTCTGCGTGATCAGCTATGACAACCAAGATCGCCCTGGCTCGACCTATACATTGTCTTCATGGGCGGTAACGAAGACGGATGTCGGCGGTAGCTTCAAGGTACTGGCACCAGCGACGGTATATGCGGGCGGTACCGCATCTGTCGGTATGAGCTGGTCTGGTCTGGCCGCGGGTCAACGTTTCCTTGGCGCGGCAAACTACAAGGTTGGCGGAGTTGATCAAGGTCTTACAGTGGTTGAAGTTCACACTAACGACCCGTTGCCGTTGGCAATTAGCTCTCGTCCAATCGTTGTGACGGCAGAGTGATAGCCTGAAGCTAGCGAAGCACCGGGTGCTTCGCTAAGCAGCCATGTGCACTGTGAAGTGCCATGGCTTTTTTTTATATACGGCTGTGAAATAGAATTTATCTCGTGCTCGACACTGTCTAATGATGGTGTGTGGCTAATGCGATTTCGTTCATGGTTGAGCAAACAGTGTCTCGGCGCGTTGGTACAAAATCCAGCTGGTGGCGATGTACTTGTTACCACCTACCGGCTGATTGCCCCGGTGAGTATGGGTAAATGCCGCCGGCGCAATCAATAGGCTGCCGGTTTTAGGATTGATTTTTCGTTGCTGATAGAGAAATTCAGTTTCTCCCTGTTCGAACTCATCATTGAGGTAGATTGTCCATAACACTGCACGGTGCAAAGCCTCGCCTTGATCTAGCTTTGGATACTGTTCACAATGCCAGTAAGGATAGCCACCCTGATTTGCTACGTATTTCTGAATGTTAATGCTACCAAAGCGGAACACTTTTGCGACCAAGCCGTCCAGCAAGTCATCGCTCAAAGCGGCAACACCATTGGCATCCAATAAGACAAGTTGACCACTGATCGGGTCTTGCATTTTCAGTTGTAAAGGCGCCAATGCCACATAGGCGTAACGTTTAAGGTATTGTTTGAAGCAGCGCAGCACGGTTTGATTGAGTTGCATCCTGACGTCGGCCCAGCCAGGAGATTGATCGAGTTGGATGTCCCAGCTGTCTTTCATTGATACATCGACGCCACTACCAGTCTCACCACGTTGTGCCTGGCCGCTGGCTTCAAATCGTGTCAGCCATGACTGGCATGCAGATAGGGACAGGGTATTGTCAAAAATTTCGATGAAATCATTTGTAGACATAAGAAGAACTTAGTTTGGAAGAATGTTTATTGGGAAGCGCAATGAAAATTTATGGCAAATTAGTGCTGTCGTAGGGCTAAACCGGTTTTAGTCTTCTTTGTTGGGAAGACTACTGAATCCGCGCGGCAATAACGTGCAGCGCCCTGTCTTGCAACTGGCACCCGGATTGGTCACAAAGGCACAATCGGATTGCATGTCGCTTCGCAGATTTTCATCTTTGCGCGCGGCGGCATGTTGCTCGACTAATGATTTGATTTTCTTTTCATCGGTACGCCTGCTCGACCAGGCAAGATAGCTGTCCGGTCCACCACATGGTTTAGCACCGATTGCGATACTGTGACATTGTTGCGGCTGGTCGCAAGCCGCATCACTGACCTCGGCTTGGATCTCGATCAAGAGTGCGTCGCTAATTTTACCTGTGGACAGCGTCGTCAATTTGTTGGATTTATCAAGGGAATTCCCAGCACAAGCGCAAGCCATGGTGAAAATTCCGAGGCTGCCCAAGAACCAAAAGTGTTGTAGAAATCTTTTTTTCATACCGATATGTTGGTCTAATTTTCGCCAGCTGACAAGCCAAAAACACCCCCTTAGTTTTGGTTTTTTCATGGATGCGATGTACTTGTGTTGCGTGGAATTGTATGGAAAGTGCTCTTGATTAAGGCAAAATAATTGGCGTTGTCGAGCCACCTTTTTTTACGAATATCCATTCGCTGATATGTGTCTTATTGGCGAATTGTTCAAAGTCAGGTGAAAAATTCCCTACCTTGATCGGTTTTACATTTGACAGACTGTGTATGCCGATAATGCTAACGCGGTCGGGGCCGAACAGAATTCCCCATTCAGTTTTCCCAGTGATAGGGTCTGCATATAGACTACGTAAATGACGCCGTGGATTCGGAAAGCGCGGATCGCGTAATAATTGATCGAGCGACGTTGGGCTTCTGCGTTGGTCTGGGCCAGATGCTTCGGCATAACTCTGCAAAGCCCGGCTAAACGCTGTACCGATTTCCAGCAGATCTTCCTCTGCTGTACTACGTTGCAACAAAGCGCCCATTTTGACTGTGCTGGCTGCGACTAAGCCTATGATGGCAACCAGAATAATTAGCCCTACATAAGTGAAACCTTGGTCGCGTCGTCCCTGAGTTATCTTTGGTCCCATTACTTACCAATCGGCATAGGGGCGGCCATTTCGGCCATTTCCAGATGCGCCACTCTTGATGTTGTAAACGTTGCCCGGACTACCGTCTTCCGGCGCCAGTAAAATCCAGGTCTCGGTACTTTCAGTTATTGGGTCTATCGGCAAAGCTTTCAAATATTTTTTTTCTACTAACTGCGCCAGTGAGTCTGGATAGCGCGCGGTGTCACCATAGAACTGATCGATAGTGCTACGAACAGAACGCAAATTGTCCACCAGCATGGTTTCTTTTGCCGCATCGATCGTCGGGAAGTAGCGTGGCACGGCAAGCGTGAGCATTAAGGCGACTATGCCCAACACGACGAGTAATTCAATCAGAGTAAAACCAGATGATCTATTTGCTTGGATTTTCATAATTACCATTTACGGTACGGCACACCGTTCAGGCCGATTTTATCCGAGGTGGAATACACATCGTACACATCCTCACCTTCTCGAGGGTCATTGGCTTCACTGGCATAACTGCGTTTACCCCACGACTGAGCTTCAGTTAGGTCTAAATTCGGGTTGAACGGATCGCGTGGTAAACGCCGTAAAAAAAAAATCTTGTTTTGTTTGACGCTGCTCATGTCTTGTACCCCATCGGTTAGTGTTTCCAAGGTCTTAGGGTATGCGGTTCCACCGCCAGCTATTGAGAGTCGGCCAGAGTCAGCGACAGTTTTGTAGGCATCAATCGCATGACGAATTTCTCGCAAAGCCTCGCGCAATTCGCGTTCTTGATGACGTTGTTGCACTACTTGTGCCACCGGTATCGCTAAACTCGCCAGTAAGCCCAAGATCGCCAGTGTGACCAAGAGTTCAATTAACGTGAACCCATAATCATGTGTGTGCGAGGATAGCTTCATTTCACTTGTTTGCCCTCAGTTTCCGCCTCGACGCTAGCCTGAGGCGATGGGCTGACAGGAGTAGCCAAGGTAACTGGCTTTGCTAATTTTACCGGTGCTGGTATTGCCGGGTCTGGGCGGCGCCTGAAGTTTCCTTCTGTGCCGGCGGCAAATTCAGAGACAGAACTTTCTGGTCTCTTAATATTGCGTACCAGGTGCGGTGTGATGGAAAGAACAATCTCGGTTTTCTGAGTATCGTCTTTGGTGCTGCCGAACAAGCGTCCCAACAAAGGCAGGTCGCCAATGCCCGGCACTTTATTTCCATTGCTGCGATCTTCGTTGCTGATCAATCCGGCCAATACCTGATTTTCACCATCTTTTAGTTGCAGCAAAGTGGCAGCTTGACGAGTGCCAATCTGATAGCCGATGGTGCCCGATTTAGTTTGAATTTGGCCTAGCAAGCTACTGACTTCCAAGCCTACTTTGATTGCGACCTCATTATTCAGATATATCGTAGGTTCAACGTTAAGGGTGAGTCCAACATCAATATAAGTGACAGATTCGGAGGCGAATCCGGCGGCGCCCGGAGATACTGTGGTGGTCACGCTAGGGAGCTTTTCACCAATATGCACACTGGCTTTTTCACGATTACGTACCCGTATCCGCGGATTGGCGAGAATGTTGGTGTCGCCATCTTTTTTGTTGGCGCTGATACTTACACTTGGATTGGTGATGCCTATGTTATTTTGATTCAGATTGCGTAGATTAGCTATAGTTAAGCCAAGACCACTTGTAGTTGTCAGAGGTGAGAGTGCCATTGTATCTGGCCAGGTAATGCCAAGTTCAAGCAAGCGGCTGGTCTTGACTTCCAATACCTCGACTTCGAGCATGACTTCAGGCTCAGAGACATCTTGCAGAGCCACTAATTTTTCAGCCAGCCTGATGACTTCTTTGGAGTCGCGCAGTATCACCAGGTTGAGTTTTTCATCGACAACAATATCTTTCGATTTAAAGATGGTTTTGAGCGTATTCGCCACCACTTTGGCATCGGCATTGGTGAGGAAAAACGTCTTGACTAGCATCTCCTGATATTCTTTGAGCTTGGCCGGATTGCTAGGATAGATCATGACGGTATTGCCATCGAGTATTTGCTGTTCAAGCTGATTCGTGACCAATAAATAATACAGTGCCAGTTCTATGCTGCTGTCTTTGAGTGAAATTGTGGCTCTTTGGTCGGCTTTGACATCTTTGTCGAATAAGAAATTGAGACCGGAAGTGCGGGCGATGACATCAAATATTTGCCGCAGAGGGGCATCTTTAAATTGAATGGAAATCGGTTTTTTGAATTGTTTTGCAAGTCCCATTTCTGGTTCAGATGCAAGCTCATTTTTCTCGGCTATGTCGTTTAACATGGTGTGCGCCTTTTCATGCGCAGGATTTTCGGTAAGGATGCCGGTTAATTTTTGCCGCGCACTGTCAATGTCTTTTTTCTCCAGATCAATTTCGGCAGCCAGTATTTGTTTGTCATGACGAGTATTTCGATCCAGCGCACGTAGGCCGGCGCGTGCACGATCATTGGCAGGGTCAAACGCTAGTACCTGATTCAGGCTGAGTGCCGCCTCATCATTTTTCCCTGAGGTTGCCTGGCGCTCAGCCAATTCTACATTGTGCAAGGCTGCACTGTCGCGTGCACGTAAATATGTGATGCGGTATTGTGCATTATCTGGGTCAGCAGCTATTGCTTGTTTGAATTTCCGCAAGCCCGCTTCGGGATTATTTTCAGCGATCAGACGCTGACCATCTCGATATGCCATCTGGCCCGCACATCCCGTCAATGTCAATAGTAATAGCGGTAACATCCATTGTTGCAGCAAGGAGTATGAAGCGCGCCTATGTAATGCGTCAGCGGCATGAAAAAATAGTGAGTGACTTGGCATCAGTCTAGTACTCCAATAATGAGTTGTTGCGCCTGATTCAAAGGCAGGTAAGTGAGTGACATCGTGGGCGGCACAATGGCATCAATCCGATAAATGCCGTCGACCAAGCTGTTATTTTTGACGATGATAATTCGTTCACCTTGCGCCAGAAATACTTCCCAGATCCCTTCGCTTAGGGATTTTCCGAGATAAACAAAGGGCAAAGGCGGCGCGGTCGGGATCGGAGCCGGTTGAGCCACAACTGGCGGCGACGGTGGTGGAGGTGGTGGTGCCCAGTTCTGGCTGGCAAACACTGGTGTGGTCGAACTTGCCCCCATCAACTCTGCATCGACGAGTTTTACGCGTGGATGCACACTTTGGATATATACCTGCTTGCTGGACAATGCGCTACCAGGGCGGACTGCGGCAAGTACCTTGGTCGACGGATTGCGCGCCACCGCTTCGGTGATGTTGGTAGTTGGTGTCTTGTCGCCAAAAATGGCGAGCCCACCCGCAAAGATCAACACTGCCAAAAGTAATGTGTGACGTGTCTTCATGGTTGCTGTCTGACGCCTTCATTCAGATACAGGGTAAAACGCAGACGTGCCTCAGGTAAATTATCGGTAATACTGTCGCGCTTGAAACTAATCTCGTCTAAGGAAGCGAAGGGGATAGCAGCCAAGACCTGGTTGCCAAATTGCCAGACCGCCATGTAAGTACCTTTGACCGGCAGAATGATTTGGTAAGTATATACACGGCTATTTTGTTCGTAGGCTAGCTTGTACTGACCTTTCGTCAAACTTAAGCCATTTTTGGCAGCTATCTCAAACAGGGTTTTAATCTGTTGTTCCGGGTGACGCCGCTCCCCCAGTAAGTCATAAAAATTGAACATGTTCCGTTCAACACTTGTTGCGCCGAGTAAGTTTGCTGATACGCTTGGTAGTGCGACGTTATTTTGTTGTTCAAGTGCTCTTTGCATTTTTGCCGTTGGTATGTGCCAAAGCCAGGCGATACCACCAATCAAACATAATAATACGGCGCAGGCAGTGACAGCTCCGCGTTGCATCAACCATAGACGGGCCTGTAGTAGAAGAATGGAGATTTCAGGTAGCTTCATGGCGCACTCATTTGAGAGGTAGATTGGGCGGACCATTGCAGATCGAGCTGAAAGCGTAACGGTCGATTGCTGTCTTGTTCGCTTATTTCGTGCTTGCTCAAAATCACTTCTAAAAAGAAAGCTTGCCGTTTGAGTCGTTCAATATACCCTAGCATATCATCGCTATTTTTCGCCTCTGCGATTAACTTAAGACTATGTAGTTTTGCATCGGGTTCGAGTGTTAGCAAGGCTACGTTGACAGTGCTTGCAGCTTCGATTGCCTCTTGCATTTCAGACCAAGGTAAATTTAATTGCAATATCGTGTTGTTAATCGCATTTGCCTGGCTTTCCGTGATCAGAATTTTTTTAACTTCCGCTACGTTTTTCACCTGTGTTTTGAGCGCAAGGCCTCGTTCTACCTGATGCGCTCGCCCGATTGTGCGTGATTGAATAATCACAAAAATCGCACTCAGGCACAATACGATGCCTAGCATACAGAACAGCCAGACCACAGGTGTAGTGTGCCAGTAGGCGCGCTGCAGGCTAGGCTTGGCAAAATCTATTCTTACCGGTTTCATATCGACGCTCCGGTGTACGCCAGGTCGATACCTTTGGACCTTGGTGCTAGCGGGGCCAATCCGCTGCGTAATTGGTCTAGTCTGCTGCACGTGATGCCTGATATGGCATCTTGCTGATGCCAATTTTCGGCCATCGCACCACAGACTTGCAGCTGCGTTGGCTTTGGTAAATTCAACAGCAATGCTTCGCGCGTCAGATGCATTTGTAACCATGCAAAATCAGCCTCTGACGACAATGGAATACTGCGCACTGC
>JANYFV010000448.1 GCA_025359635.1 Undibacterium sp.
CAAAATAAGTGCTGGTCATGTGGCGCGAGTGTCGATGAAACACAAGAGACGCATTGCAGATCTTGTCACGTTCTCTTACGCAGTAAAAGTAGCCATCGTGCAGTTGAGGCGAGCGCCTCGGTTGAAGCCCAGGTGCGGCAAAATTATGCGCAACAAATACCCGTAGTATCGATCCAGAAATTGGAACAAGCTCAATTGTATAACGCGATGACCAGTTCTTTGTCTAACAAGTTTGATACGCATAGGGGAGCGGCATTAAAAAAATTTATACGTCCAATTTCATTCATCTTCATGCTCGGCCTGTTAGCGGCAGGAGCGTTTAACCAAAAATTGGCAAGTAAAGTCTACAAAAAACCCGTCAGCGCAGAACAGCTTTCAGAAAAAATTGCACTGGCCGAGGCGCAACTCACCGCGCCCGAGAATCATACCGCCGCTAGCGCTAGCCAAATTGTTATTGCACCCGCTGCTACCGCAAGCGCGCAAGGCAATTACGAAGAGATGTTCAGCTTCCCAAAACTTGTCTGTGCTGCCGATGCCGCCAGCCGTGTTGAAGTGAAGATACGGCAAATCATTGTTGCACCTGAAAAACTTGCTGATGCTACAGCGGGAGCGCTCGATCACCGTAAAGCTTATTTGCAACTGCAGCAAGCCAGGCTTGCATTAATGAATGAGGCTCCATTCGACAAAGTTCTCTTGCAATATGGCAGCCGGGGCGAAGTCAATGCCCAGCCTGTGAGCAAATACTTTAAAAAAGGAACGACAAAAGCCGAGGTAGAACGAGTTGCATTTTGTTTACCGATGAATGAAGTAAGCCCTCTGTTTTTAACAGCCGAAGGCTTTCATCTTCTGCAAGTACTTGATGCACGTTAAACCAATGTGTGACAACAAATGGCTGCGGGCTAAAGACCAGACGAAAAAAAAGCAGCGGAAAGCTGCCTTTTTAATTGAAACTGAAGAAAATTACTTAGAGGCAGCAGGCGCAGCAGAAGCAGCCGCCGATGCTGATGCCGAAGCATCTTTCTTAACATGTTTTTTCTTCATAGGCTTTGCAGATGCATCAGCGGAAGCAGCGGCTGGCGCAGATGCCATTGCCGAAGCTGCTGGTGCCGATGCCATTGCCGAGGCAGATGCCTTAGCAGACGCGGATGCCGAAGCTGAGGCAGAAGGCGCAGCAGTATGGGAAGCAGCGAATGCGGAAGCAGCGAACAAGCCAACAACTAAAGCAGCGATCAGTTTTTTCATTTTAATACCCCTGTAATTTGAACTGTTAGGTAAAACATTACGATTCACATGAACCTGTATCCTTAACGCAAGCCGATTATAGGCGGTTGACGTTATTTTAGAAATTATTTTTCAGAGAGTGACCTAAACCTGCCAATAGGTGGCGGCTTAGGTCAACCATTTATGTCAATTGCTTAGCTCGCCTCTAATGCTATGATGCCGCAGTGATGGTGTTCTGCCATCGGGTCAGTTTTTGGAAACTTTGATGCCCACTTTCATTCGATTTTTACCTCGCTGCAATGTCGTTGCCATCGCTAGCATTCTATTTTGCAGCGCAACAACAGCCTTTGCCACGGCGCATGTGCCGAAATCAGACGCTACCGTACTCGAACGTCTACCTTTTAAACCGAACGATCCGGTAGTGCGTGAATTGGCGACTATGCGCGCCGAGTTGCAGCGCAATCCACGCAATCTTGAGGTGGCCGTCAAACTCGCTGGCCGATATTACGGCATGGTCGGCGAAGAAGGCGATCCACGTTATCTGGGTTACGCCCAGGCTGCACTGGCACCGTGGTGGGATCTACCAGAGCCACCAACAGACGTGCAGGTATTGCGCGCCAGCTTATTACAGTTCCGCCATGATTTTGCTGGCGCCTACGCCGATCTGGATAAAGTGCTGGTGCGCGATCCACGCAATGCGCAAGCACGGGTCTTGCGCGCCATCATAGCGATCGTGCAAGCGCGTTATGAACCGGCTAGAGCCGATTGCAGCGCCTTAAACAATCTGACCAGCGATCTTATCGTGGTCGGTTGCGTGGCGATGGTGGATGGATTGACTGGCAAAGCGGCCAGCGCATATACAACATTGAACACGGCATTTTCCAAAGCGAAAAATTTGCCTGCAGGCGAGCAATTATGGGTACTCACGCGTCTGGCTGAATTGAGCCAGCGGCTAGGCAAAACTGCCGTGACCGAGGCCCATTTCAAACAAGCCATCGCGCTGGGAATTACTGATACTTTCTTGTTGGCAGCCTATTCCGATTTTTTACTGGATCAACATCGGCCGGCTGAAGTGGTCGCGCTATTGAAAGACAAGACCCGTTCTGATGGTTTGTTATTGCGCTTGCTGTTTGCTGAACGCAGCTTAAATTTACCGATTGCCAAAGAACGCGAAGCGATACTCACGGCGCGTTATCTGGCGGCGCAATTAAGAGGCGATACCGTGCATCAGCAAGAGGAGGCAAGATTTTCTTTGCAGGTGCTAGGCAATCCAAAAAAAGCCCTGGCACTTGCACAAGAGAATTGGAAAGTACAGCTAGAACCGCGTGATGCGCGTATTTTTCTGGAAGCGGCGCTGGCACTCAAAGATCCCGAATCTGCCCAGCCGGTATTGCAATGGCTAGACAGCAGCAAGATTGAAGACAGCAATTTAATCAGTCTCGGACAAAAACTCAAGGCGGTGAAAAAATGAAACGCCTGCTCATTTTATGCCTGACATTTTTTTACGCCATCTCAGCGTATGCACACAAGCCCAGCGACAGTTATCTGAGTTTCGTGGTGAAGGACAATATCGTCGCCGGGCAATGGGATATCGCCTTGCGCGATCTCGATTTTGCACTCGGCCTGGATGCCAACGGTGATGCAGAAATTACCTGGGGCGAGGTGCGCGCTAAACATGCAGAGATTGCCGCCTACGCCATGTCGCGTTTGCAAATTTCGGAGCAAGGCAAAACATGCCCGTTACTGGTGACTGAACATCTGGTTGACGACCATACCGATGGCGCCTATGCCGTACTACGTTTCACTGCACAGTGCACCGCTCCGATTCAAATTTTACAGGTGCACTACAATCTGTTTTTCGATATCGATCCACAACACAAAGGCCTGTTACGTCTGGATTATTTGGGCAACTCCAGCACCGCGATTTTTAGTCCGGAAAAAGCCAGTCAGGAATTCACTTTAAAACAGGTTAGCAAGCTACAGCAATTTCTTGATTACGCGCGTGAAGGTGTCTGGCATATCTGGATAGGCTTTGACCATATCTTATTTTTATTGGCCTTGCTGTTACCTGCAGTGGTGTTCCGCCAGGGGGAAAAATGGCAAGCGGTCACGGCATTCAAACCGGCTTTTTGGTCTGTACTTAAAATTGTCACGGCATTTACTTTGGCGCATTCGATCACGCTGACGCTGGCGACTTTAGGCGTCATCAGCCTACCTTCACGCTGGGTAGAATCGACGATTGCCGCCTCGGTCGTGATTGCAGCACTGAATAATATTTACCCGCTATTTCGCGAGCGCCGCTGGATAATGGCATTTGCATTTGGTTTGATTCACGGCTTCGGTTTTGCCAGTGTCTTGACCGATCTTGGCCTGCCACAAGGCGCGCTGGCACTGGCGTTAGTCGGCTTTAATCTTGGTGTAGAAGGTGGCCAACTGGCAATTGTCTCGGTATTTTTACCCCTTGCATTTGCCTTGCGCTATAGCTGGCTGTATCAGCGTTTTATCTTATTCGGCGGCTCTATCGTGATCGCCGTTTTGGCGGCAATCTGGCTTGCCGAACGCGCCTTTGATATGAAAATTCTGGGGTTTTAAACTTTGCGTTTCCGGCAACAGTGAACCCGAAAAGCGTATCGTTTTTGTGCTGCCGGAAGTTTTGTCAGGCTTAGGGAAGCGCGGATTTATTCGATTTCGTCATCCTCGCGAAAGCGGGGATCCAGTTTTTAAGCTGTTCGCGAAGCGACATAGCAGTCGCGCTTCGCACGAAGTAAATGAAAACTGGATCCCCGACTAAAGCATTCGGGGATGACGAATAAATCCGCGCTTCCTTAATAAAAGTTTGAATAGTCAATACAATTTTCCTAAGGAATTTTACTCAAAATACGACCCATTTCTTCTCTGTTAAAAGCCTTCAAAGATTGAAGCCGGACATTTCCTGTGGCACTGAGCATGAGACCAAAAGCGGCCATGGATTCATCATCTGCGGCTTCACTGATAGTTACCAAATCGTATTCACCATTCGTCCAAAAAATATTGCTCATTTTCACGCCGAATTTTCCTGCCATTTCTTTAGCCATGTCTGCGCGTTTAGTTGTGTCCTTGATTGTTCGTATTCCCTGATCAGTAAATTTTGCAAGCGTAATATAAGTCACCATTTTTATTCCCCTAAAAGTAATCGGGGCTTTTGCAAGTATGCTTAAAAAATGGCACCAGCCCCACCAATACCAATATAAATTGACGGAGAGAAATTGAAATTTTCTCTCAACTCAATTGCATACATGAATTAAACTTGGATCAAGCCAGCATCGACGACAAATCGATAGTTGAAAGGTATTTATCAATGTAGAACATCCTATCGAAATTACAAGCACACAAATGCACTTCTTGAAGAAATATCAAATCAAGCCGAACTAGTTAAAACAGCATGCTTTACAATTAAAGAACCTTAGCTCACAGCATTAGAAAAAAACATTTAACTCCATGACCCATCAACACATTAAATTTTTTCTTATCGCCAATATTTTATTACTGCTGACAGCAATCTGGCGTAGCGAATCTCTGCCCCCACCATCCGAACTTGTTTCTTCGCTGCTAGAAGAGCCGACACAAGTCATGGTTAAGCAACCGGCATTTACCAGCGTTAGCAACAATATCAAGTACACCGTTCAACCGCTTTATGAATATGATCTCGCGGGCCTGGTTGTCAGCAAACATGATGCCAATACCTGGTGGGATTATATTCACAGGGCATGGAATGACAGCCTCAATATCGTCGATTTGTGTGTGGTGTGGGGCAACAATGTACGCAATGGCTCGTACGCTGCGATTGATTTTTCTAGCGGACAATTTACCTGCAACTTCAGCACCAATTCGAATGAGGCATTTGCCGCATTTGATCAAAGCGCTATCTCGAATAATCACTTACTGACCGATCAAGCCAGTATTGCAAAAAAGATGCGCAGCGTGCGCGTTGGCGATCAAATTCATTTTCGCGGGCACCTGGTCGAGTATTCACACAATCATGGATTTGCCTTCAAGCGAGGCACCAGTACCGTACGTACAGATACCGGTAATGGCGCTTGCGAGACTGTTTTTATAGATAGTTTTGAAATTTTAAAAACTGCCGGAAAACCATGGCGTATGTTAGTTTGGTTTGCCAGTGGCATGTTGTTATTAGGTGTAGTAACTTGGTTTTCCAAACCGGTAAGTTTTAACGATTAAGATAAAAATGACCAATAACACAAAAAAAACTTCCGTGCTTTTTGTTTGTATGGGTAATATCTGCCGCTCACCAACCGCCGAGGGCGTGTTCCGTACGCAAGCTCTTGCGATTGGTCTGGAATCCTCACTATTTATTGATTCTGCCGGCACACATGCCTATCACGTCGGTGCAGAACCGGATACCCGCTCGCAACTCTATGCGGCAAAGCGTGGCTATGATTTGTCACATCAAAGAGCCAGGCAAATCAAGGCCAGTGACTTCGTGCAATTCGACTATCTACTGGCGATGGATAAAGACAATCTGGCATTACTGCAAGCGGCATGTCCGCCAGAACATCAACACAAACTCGCCCTGTTCATGCAATACGCCAGTCATAGCGCTGCAGACGAAGTGCCTGATCCTTACCATGGTGGTGCCAGAGGTTTTGATGTTGTGCTCGATTATATTGAAGACGCATCGCAAGGTTTAATTGAAGTGTTGCGCAAGAAATAGCGAAGCGAATTTTACTCGTGAATCTCGCACACATGGGAGTAGTTTTACGCGGATGTATAGCATCGCCAATGAAGTGCTTTGCATTTGTTGTCGACCAGCGGATATACTTACAGAAGAAGAAATAAATTCGCCATTTCTGCAACACTCCTTTCATGAAAAAACAGTTTCTATGCGATCAAAATTCGGTACACTGAGCTTACTCCTCCTCGCGAGTCAGTCCCATGCTGACAACGCCGCAATTGAACGCTGCCGTCAAATCTCTGAAGCCACTCAGCGCCTGTCTTGCTATGACGCCATTGTGATAGCGACACCGGCAAAACCATACGTCCAACCAAACCAGGATAGCTTCGGACTCGTTAAAAAAGCACCTGATCCAGATGCTGAAATAATAGAAAGCGAACTTGCTGCCGATCTAGATGGCTTGCGACCAAATGAAACAATCCGGTTAAAAAATGGTCAGATTTGGCGAGTTACCGATGACAGCACAGTCATCTTGCCCGCTGGTGCACGCAAGGTCAAAATAAGGCGTGGATTGTTTGGCGCGTTCTTCATTGAATTTGAAGGCATCAATCATTCTCCAAAAGTAAAACGTATTCAATAAATTTAGCGCCAAAAAATAATTCTCTTAGGGATGAGACTGACCGGGCAAAATTAGAAAACCAACTGCAAACGCGCCGTCAACATATTCCCGTGCTTACCGTAGATAGAGCCAGTCAGATAAGCCGCCTGATATTTAATCGTCGTTGAAGAATCGATGGGGTAACTACCAAACAATGCCGGGCCAGCGCGATGTGATTGCTGACTGCGTGCGGACCAATGGTCCCAGTCACCCAACTCACCAAAACCTTGCAGGCCGAATTGCAAAAGTGGCTTCCAACGGTATTTGGTTTGCCATTGATATTTCAATTGGCTCGCACCGGCATCGGCAACACGGTAGTAGCGCTCCAGAAAAACATTGCCATTCAATTGCACCCGGCCGACATCCGTTTGAAACGCCGGACCGATTTCGAGCGTATAGCCTTCTGCCGTGTCATGCGCTCTGGCGACATTGGTATGTAAGGCTAGATCAAAAGGATACTGCCCTTGCGTGATTTGAAAGTCGTTTTGCCAGTTCCATGTATCGAGTTTCAGGTCTGACTTGGAGCTGCCTATGTAGCTGGCAAAAACTTCTGTATACCAGCGCTCCGTTACGCCATAGCCAAACCCCAACTCGGGCCAGATTGTTTCGGTTTGATTGGGAAACTTTACCGTCCAATATCGATAGTCGATGGATTTTTCACCAGCGTTACCGTACACCGTCACCAGATAATAACCAGGGTCGGCGATTGCCGGTGCGCAAAGTAAAAATGATACGGATAAGAATAAAAACAGGCAGCTTGCTAGTTTCAGGCGGATCAGACGTTTCATGATTCGTGCATCCTAAAAAAGGCATTAACAGGCGAAGGAACTTTATTCAGTATGCATACATACTAATTTTTCCAATCATAACATGCGGTTTTTTCGCTCAGATGGGTTAAATTGCATAGAAATAAAAATAGCCTGCACTGGGCAGGCTATTGGTCGAACCGGCAGAATAAATTTGTATCTGGTCAGATACCTGTCGGTGACGCTTTCGGCAACTTTCCGCTGCGGCGTGAAACCAGTTGTACCAGCTTCATCACGCCACGATACGTTAAACGCATAAAGGTCAATGTCATCAAGACTTCTAACATCGTAACGATGAAAGCTAAGACTGCGTTATAGCGTTCAGCGCGACGACCTAACTTGGCAATCATACGGTCACGGGCAATTTCTATGCTGTCATAGAAAGTTGGTACTACCAGTAACGTTAAAATAGTGGAAGTAATTGTGCCGCCTATAATCGCGATTGCCAGCGGGCGATAAAATTCTCCACCCTCACCCAAGCCAAGCGCAACTGGCATCATGCCTGCAATCAACGCAAACGTCGTCATCAAGATAGGCCGCAAACGTACTCGCCCTGCATGCATCAAGGCATCTTCACGGTTAGCGCCTTCCGCTTCTTGTTTGCGTGCAGCATCTAGCAACAGAATCGCATTTTTGGCGACCAGCCCCATCAACATAATGATACCGATAAAGCTCATCAGGTTAAGTGTGCTGCCGGTGACCAGCAAGGCCAAAACCACGCCGATCAATGACAAAGGCAAGGACAACATCACAGCCAACGGTGCAGTGAACGAGCCGAACTGCAAGACCAGAATCAGGTACATCAAACCAATACCAGAGATCAATGCGATCAACATTTCAGTAAACAATTCTTGCTGATCCTGCCCAGCGCCACCTAATGACAAACCATAACCTGGTGGGTAATCAAACGACTTGGCCAACTTCAGCGCATCTTCAGTCACTTCACCGTTCGAGCGACCTTGCGCATTGGCCGACACCGTAATGGTGCGCTTGCCGTCCGCGTGCTCAATACCCGATGGACCTTTGCCCATGCTAATCGTAGCGATCTGATCTAGCGGTACCATGAGGTTGGTGCCAGTCACCGCAATCGGCAGACGCTCGATGTTCTCTTTGCTGATTCTGTCGTCTGGATGCAGACGTACCGCTACGTCACGGGTTTCACCAGTCGGGTCAACCCAGTCGCCCACCTCGATACCGGCAAACGAGACGCGCAGAGCCTGCGCTGCATCGTTGACCGAGATACCCATAGAATTAGCCAGACCACGATTGAGTTCTATCTTGAGTTCTTTCTTCGGATCTTGCTCAGACAAACCGACATCGACAGCACCAGGAATCTGCCGCAGTTTATCCATATACGCGCTGGTAATTTCGAGCAATTTACGTGAATCCGGACCGGTAAAATCAATCTGTATCGGCTTACGTGCGCCGTTGTTGAGATCATCTAGCACGGTATATTCTGCACCAACCAAGACACGGATTTTTTCACGCAAATCGACTGCGATTTCTTTGGCAGTACGCTTGCGACTATTGCGTTTGCCAATATCCACATAGATACGACCCCCGCTGGCATTAATATTGCTGTTGGTGTCCTTGGTTTCTGGCAATGTCCGTGCAATTTCTGCAGCTCTTTCCATCTTCAGGCGCGCATATTCCATCGATGAAGAAGCTGGCGTACGCACTTCTATCATCAAGTTACCGGAATCAGCTACCGGCAAAAAACTAGAACCACCAAATTTCACGTGCAAGCCTAAAGCTGCCACTAAGGTAATCAAGGCAATCGCTGCCATCCAACGACGGTGATGCAAGGCCCAGGCGATCACGCGGCTATAACGATCAGCCTGATGATCAAACCAATCATTAAATCTTGCCAGTACTTTGCTGATGCCTTTTTTTGGTGCTGTATGGTGATCAACAGGATCGCCCCAATACGCCGACAACATAGGATCAAGTGTGAATGAGATACCTAAACTCACCAAGACTGAGCAAGTCACGGTCAAGGCAAAAGGACGGAACCATTCGCCAGAGACGCCGGGCATGAAGGCGACCGGAATAAATACTGCAATGATAGAGAACGTCGTTGCGGCAACTGCCATACCGATTTCAGCAGTACCTTCCAGCGCTGCCTTGCGGCGATCAGAGCCGCGTTGCATGTGACGCACAATATTTTCACGCACAACAATGGCATCATCGATCAAAACACCAATCGCTAAGGACAGGCCCAACAAGGTCATGAAATTAAGCGTGAAGCCACACAGCCAAACCGCAATAAAGGCAGCAATAACAGAGGTAGGCAAACTGAGTGCTGTAATCAACGTGGAACGCCATGAGTTGAGGAAGGCGTACACCACAAAAATCGTCAGTACCGCCCCAAACATCAGTGATTCAATCACGTTACTCAGACTGCTTTGCGCATCTTTTCCGCCATCACGAGTCACTTCTAAAGTGGTGCCAGGGTGCTCTTTTTCGAAATCTTTATTAACCTGCGTCACCATCTCACGCACGGCTTTGGCAACACTCACGGTACTTGCTTCACGTGACCGTGTCACTTGTATTCCGACGTTGGGTTTGCCACTACGGATGCTTACATCACTGATGTCTGCAAAACCGTCTTTGATTTCTGCCACTTGTGCCAGACGTACAATCTGGTCGCCACGGCGCTTGACAACGATATTTTGAAACTCTTCCGGCGATTCGATACGTCCCACCAAGCGGATACTTTCTTCTTCCAAGGCACCCTGTAGCTTACCGACGGGTGCATTGGTATTTTGTGTGCGCAACGCAGAGACGACATCACTCACGGCCACACCATATTCGCGCAATTTTTCTGCCCGCAACAGTACTGACAATTCGCGTTTCAGTGAGCCGTTCACCTGTACCGTAGCAACACCGGGAATACCGCGCAATTTATCTGCCAACACATCCTCTGCCAGGCGCGAGATCTCTGCATGCGATTGTTGATTCGACGACAGCGCCATATTCATAATGGGCTGAGTAGATGGATCAAAACGCCGGATGATAGGTTCGCGCATCTCGTTAGGTAATTTGTAACGCACCCCGGCGATGGCATTACGCACATCATCAGACGCTTCGATCATATTTTTCTTGAACGAAAATTCTATCCAAAAACTGGCGTTACCTTCTCTGGCATCGGCATACACATGATTCGCGCCGGAGATGGTTTGCAAGGTTTTTTCCAAGCGGTTAACAATTTCACGCTCTACTGTATCCGGTGATGCCCCAGGGTAGGCGATAAAGACTTGCATGCCGGGTACTTCGACATCGGGATTTTGATTCACGCGCAGCTTGTGCATCGCCATCAAACCCATCGCCATCATCGCCACAATCAAAACGATGGTGGCGGTTGGCCGCTTGATACTGAAGTCAGATAGAAACATCTTATTTCCCCTTCGCCATTGTTGCATCAGCGATGATTTGCTTGGCCGCTGCCATCTCGATGACCTGACCATCTTTAAAACTTGAACTTGGGTTACGCATGATGATGTCGCCGGCCACTAAGCCGCTGCGCACTTCATAATTACCGGTGCGCTGATCACGCTTGCCGATTTGCAAATCAACACGACTGAGGCTTGTTCCTTTAACACGCCAAACGTAGGATTTATCACCCGCCTTGACCAAGGACGCTTCAGGCAACATCAGAGCAGACACGGTGTCAGTTTCGATAGCACCTTCGGCATACAGACCAGAAACACGCGGCTGATTTGCATCAGCAAAACCAACCAGCACTTCAACCTGGCGCGTCACATCGTTAGCGGCCGGATCAACACGTCTT
>JANYFV010000463.1 GCA_025359635.1 Undibacterium sp.
CAGGGTAATTCTGCCGTCATCGCTCCTTTGTAAATCAGCCTGATGCAAGCCGGTCTCGCGAAACGCCCGACGTATTTCACTAATTTCGTTATTGCTTACAGTTTCAACAGCATTTTCCGCGAAACTATCCGTGGAAGCTGTCACACCTACCAATAATAAGAGCAGAGAAAAAACACAAAAATAAAGTCGGGCGCCCATCATTATTTCACCTCAAGCAGATCGGCACTTAATAACCATCCAGTGACCTTGGCTTCAGTCACTATTTTTGCCCACTCAGTTGGCTTTTTGTTCAAGATCACATCTTGTTTTTCAAGCAAACTCACTTTAGTACCTTGTTCCAAGGTCGCGACATTTTTATGTTTGGCGCTAGTGTCGCTCATCAGAATCACTTTCTTTGTGATGATATGCGTCATCGTGAATTGTTTGCTTGATCCTGCATCGCCCAATGAGCGTTTTTCAATACTGGTAACCACTTGGTCTCCACTATTTGATGAGGCGCCGCTGTAGTACATTTTTGGACGCTGCGCTGTCTCTAACAAGGCAAAATCAACGCTGCGTTTTGACTTCACATTGCCAGCCTCTACGCTGAGCGTGTAACGCATAGGAACAGGTAAGGGTAAAGCAAATTTATCGCGCGGTGGCACCTGTAATCTGTGGTTATACAGATGTCTTGAACCTTGTTGAATAATGACATCTTCAACATAATCGTCATGTCCTTCTTCCGCAATCGTGACCCAGTGCAGTTTCTCGCGTGGCATCTTACTCGCCTGCTCCAAGGCGATTTGATTTCCAGATGCATCTAGCATGGCATTACCGCTATCATCGGCCAACACTAATTGTTCATTGTTACCTGATCTAAAACGGACTATTTCAACTTTATGTCTGAACTTTACCTTGATGTCTTTAGTCGCTGGGTTCTCCGCAAAATAATTGAAATCAAACTCGATGCTTGGTGCATCATTTTCTGATCCGGCTAACTTGACGGATAATTGTTCTAAATTCAAACCAGTTTTACGATTGGCCGTGGCCTCCACGGCTTTGCTATCGATAGGTTGAGCAATGGGTACTGACGTGTTGTAGACCGCTCCACATTTTTTCCAGGCTGTCATCGCAATCATCGCTGCTGCAGCCACTCCGGCGGCAGTGCCCAAAGTTTTACCGGCTCTAGAACTGCCTGTTAATCGTTCGGCCAATTTAGAAGTCAATAAGCCGGCACCCACACCGCCAGCCGCCGCCAAACCTAAATTTGCAGCAAAGCAGGATTCAAAGCTATTGAATGCCTTCTCACCGGATGGCATATTGGTACAGCTAACACAATAGGCAATTAAGACTATGCTCGCAGTCACGCGCTTGAGTAGATTTTTATAAGAATATCGTCGCATGCTGCTCTCCATTTAATGTTGATTAATGCATTCCAGATTTTAATTTGTATTATTAATTCGTATTTCCAGCAATATTAGCCGATACATTTACCGATGTCGCTTCCTACTATATTCTTCAAAACATTTCATGATGGACGTTACACGGTCGCACTGGATTGTTGTGTCACCAGTTTTGCTCTGCTGAGCGCTTCATCTGCCCTCATGAGCATGCTGTCTGGCGTATCTCCATCCAACATGGTCGACACACCTGCTTTGGCACTTACTTTAAGTTCTTTGCCAGCGACTGCGACTGGCATAGCGCCTATTGTTGCCAGTGTGCGGTTTGCCACCATATCAGCTATTTCCGCAGATGCTTCAGGCAGCAATATACAAAACTCCTCAGTCCCATACCGGGCGAGGCAATCGTAACTACGGGTCGCCCTTTTTACACGTTTGGTGACTTCAACTAAAACAATGTCGCCAGCCCGCTGACCATGCGACTCACGGATTTGTTTAAAGTGATCTAGATCCAGTACTAGCATGGATATGGGTTTACCCAAGCGCGCATGTCTTTGCAATTCATTTTCGCTGACCCGCATAAATTCACGCCGATTCGCAACACCAGTCACTGGATCTGTACTTTCCTGCCTATCCAGCTCCATTTCTGCGCTAAGAATTTTTCGTCGATAGCGATGCAGATACGACGATATAGCGTGTCCCGTGTAGGCACTAGCAAGAAGAATCGTCGACACACTGACAGCATACGCAAAAACTGGAATCTGTTTATAAGTGAGCAAACCTAGCGATGCGATCAGAAAACCCGTCATCGCGGGACGTAAGATTCGCAACGAAAGAGGAATCGTAATAAAATAAATCATACAAATCCATGCATCCACCAAATAATGCCCGAAATAGTCTCTAGGCAAACTGGCATTGCTGGCAAATTGCATCAAGAGCACTGAAGCACTCCATCGAAGAATTTGTCGATCTAAGTCTTGCGGGTCAACAATACTGGCGGTTTTTTTTAATAGCCACCAGGAATAGAAAAAAAGTGCAGTGCGTAAAAATAGTAAGGCAAAAAATTCCCTGTTCGTAGATAGAAATGCGAGGTCTACATAAGCAAGTGGTAGCGCTGCCCACATGACCACGCGCACAACTTTACGACATTGTGCCCGGTCTTGTTTGAGGTAATGCAAACGATAAACTTCTTCGTTTACATCAGGATAACGAGTCTGCATTGACGTCTTCCACTTTTCTTGAGAATTCGAGTGAATGATACTGTTTATCAGTAATTTTTATTTCTATAGCGCTATAAGTGTAATCCTGTTTTTACGACAACGATACAAACATGCTATGACTATGATAAATTAGTGCCTAATTTATGTTTCAGCGATTGTTATATTTTCCTGTGTTAAAAAAACCACATTTAGCTAGTACCTTGATTACAATAAACGTTTCGCCAATCGCGAAGTCTGGCTCGTTTACTTTCCGTATTGATTTCTTCTACAACTACAACGACAAATTAAATCAAATATCTGCAAGTTGTTGATGCTCTGCAAACCTTCTTCGCCATCCCAGAATCTATTCGGGAATTTACCTTATTCTTTATTTTCATAAGCAAAACATGTCAGATATTCTTCTCTACGACAATTGGGAGCGCAAGCTTCGTGTCTTTTCCCCTATTCATCCAGATTGGGTCGGTCTGTATTGCTGCGGCCCGACAGTTTATGATTACGCTCATATCGGCAATTTGCGCACCTATCTTTTTGAAGATTTGCTACGCCGTACACTGGAGCTAAATGGTCACACCGTGCGCCATGTGATCAACATCACCGATGTCGGCCATCTGGTCTCGGACGCCGATGATGGTGAAGATAAAATGGAAGCCGGTAGCCGTCGCACCGGAGAATCTGCCTGGGACATCGCCGAGAAATATACCGTCGCGTTCAAGCAGGATTTGCAAAGCTTAAATATGCTGGAACCGCAGATATGGTGCAAGGCGACCGACCATATTGCAGAACAAATATCGTTCATCGCTTGCATAGAGCAAAAGGGCTTTTGCTACATCACTTCAGATGGTGTGTATTTCGACACCTCTAAGCAGGATGACTATGGCTATTTATCACGCTTAAATCGCGAAGGGATAGAAGCCGGCAAGCGCGTGGATATTGGCGAAAAGAGAAATGCTACCGATTTCGCGCTCTGGAAATTTAGCCCTGAAGGTAGCCAGCGCCAGATGGAATGGGATAGCCCGTGGGGACGTGGTTTCCCTGGTTGGCATATTGAATGTTCTGCCATGTCGGCCAAATATCTCGAGCCATGGTTTGATATTCATTGCGGTGGTGAAGACCATATTGCGATTCATCATAGCAACGAGATTGCACAAAATCAGGCATGCCATGGCACGCGTCTGGCTAATTTCTGGATGCATGGCTACTTCCTGCAAATCGATGCGGGCAAGATGTCTAAATCTAGCGGAGATTTTTTACGCCTGCAAAGTTTGATCGACTTGGGGATTGATCCCTTGGCATATCGCTGGTTATGCCTTTCTGCGCATTACCGCAGTCAGCTGAACTTCAATTGGGATGCGTTAAAAGCCTCGCAAACCGGTCTGAATCGTTTACGCGAAACCTATTTGACTCTACCTGACGGCGGCGATATCAATCAAGACTTTGCCGAACGTTTTAAAGTCGAAGTCAATCAGGATCTGAACGTACCAAAAGCGATTGCGCTGATGTGGGAAATGTTGAAATCGCCTATCAGCGACGCGGATAAAAAAGCCAGCCTGGATTATTTCGATCAAGTCTTTGGCTTAAATCTTAAGCAATGGCAGCCAAAGGAAAGTGCAATCCCTGGCGAAGTGGCGGCCTTGCTTGAACAACGCAAACTTAGCCGCGCCAATAAGAATTGGGCCGAATCAGATCGACTGCGCGATGAAATCAAGCGGCTTGGCTATGAATTGGAAGATACGTCAGAAGGCATGAAAGTAAAACCCGTGAATTAAACGCAACGTGCTTCATCCACTATCGAAGTGGATGAAGCACAAATGTTTGGTCTTTAGACAGTTGAAATCAATCGTTCAGGGGCCAGAATGCCGTATTCCTGCAACTGCGCCGATCCTAGCAACTGCTGATTCGATTCACGATAAACCCTTACCCGCCCTATCTGCTCAGGCAATTGCACAGCTTCCTTCGCTAAGGCCAGTCGTTGTCCCTGCAGAAAACGGCGCGCCAGTTCGTCGCTTAATACAACTTCCGGAAAGCTGGTCAACAAAGCGTCTACCGGCGCCAACAGAGTCAAGCGCAGCTGTTCATCCATCGCAGTCAAAGCTTCCAGCGTGACGGTATTTTCCAGAACCAGATGCCCGACATGGGTGCGCCGCAGCGCATTCAGGTGTGCGCCACAACCCAAGGCGTTTCCAATATCTTCACCAAGTACGCGGATGTAAGTCCCTTTACTGCAACGTACATTGAGCGTCAAAAATGGCGCCGCATAACTGACAAATTCTAAAAGATATATCGTCACAGGGCGAGCTTCGCGCTCTAGCGTGATACCGGCACGGGCATATTCGTAGAGAGGTTTGCCATCACGTTTGAGCGCGGAGTACATCGGCGGCACTTGTAAAATGTCACCGATAAATTGCAGCAAGACAGCACGAATTTGTTCCTCGCTCACATCGACAGACAAGGTCTGCAAGACTTCGCCTTCAGTGTCGCCAGTGTTGGTGCTGATCCCTAAATGCACCACGGTTTGGTAGGTTTTATCGGCTTCCAGCAAATCCTGGGAAAACTTGGTCGCTTCGCCAAAACACAACGGCAAGAGACCTGTGGCAAACGGATCTAGCGTGCCAGTGTGCCCGGCCTTTAAGGCGTTAAGCAAGCGCTTGGCCTTGATTAAAGCGTCATTGCTCGACCAGCCAACCGGTTTATCCAGCAGTAAAACCCCATGCACTGGTACACGGGGAGATTTCTTCACTTGAGTTATCATGTTTTAATAGCAGGTCATGCAGGTGTAAGCGAGAACGGAGACTTTAATCTTCGCCGTCGTCTTTAGATCGCG
>JANYFV010000486.1 GCA_025359635.1 Undibacterium sp.
CCGATACCGCCAACCACTGCACAAGCGGCGGTGCAGACTTACGGTTCGGCCGGTTTTGCGGCACCTGGCACCTTTGTTCTCGCGATGGTGTTTTTGGTGGCTTTCGTGCTGTACTACTTTATCAACTGGAAATATTTGTCGCAGGTTTGGGGTTTAAGTTAAGTTAGCACGGAGTTATCCGATTTCGTCATCCTCGCGAATGCGGGGATCCAGTTTTCGTTCCGCTGTCTATGTAAAGCCCTCGACCGCCAGCGGGAGAGGAAGTTTTCACGGCAAGAAAAATTGTGGGAAATTAGGTTAATCCGGTGCATAGAAAAAATCTTTCTGTCGATATATGAAGCAAGTCAATACATCTCCACGCCAGCATAATTTTCTCAACTCACTCAGGAAATTAGTTTTATTTCTGTTCTACGTCAGCGTCTCAAGCACAGAAAATTCAGCCACCGCAACTGCTATTGCTGCTATTGAAACTGGCAAATTAGATACAGCAGCGGCTCTGCGCATCAGCCAAGCCGCCATCGGCACCACTCCAGCTGATTACACATTACTTGATCGACAAGGGCAATCGGTAAGGCTGTCTAGTTTTCGCGGAAAACCGCTACTCGTCAGTTTTATCTATACCGGTTGTTTTCAGGTTTGTCCGACCAATACCCGCTCGCTTTACGAAGCCGTACAAGCTTTGCAAAAGCTGGTCGGGCGCGATAAATTTAATGTCGTCAGTATCGGTTTTAACCAACCCTACGATTCCCCGCAAGCGATGCGTAGCTTTGCCGCGCAGCATGCGATTAATGCCGTGAATTGGGAATTTCTCAGCCCGCATGCCTCGATAGTGACAGCACTCACGCGCGACTTTGGCTTCAGCTACGCCGCTACCGTGGCGGGTATTGATCATGTGCTAGAGGTGACTTTGCTCGATGCACAAGGACGCATTAACGCCCAGGTATATGGCGACCGCCTGTCACCAGAAAAACTCGGCGAACCAGTGCGCCAGCTCTTGCGCGGCGAACCGATCAAAAATAATTTAAGTTTGAGTGAATTGATTAACCGGGTACGCATCATCTGCACCGTGTATGACCCGAATACCGGTAGCTATCGTTACGATTACGGGCTCATTCTGGAGATCGCAGGAGGCTGCACTTTCTTGCTGTTCATGATAGGTTTTTTCACCGAAGAATGGCGCATGCGCCGCCGGGTGCGACGGCAAATGCTGAAGAAAGAAATTTCACCGGCAGTGGCGAGGATGTGATGCTTCAACCCAGATTTTCCATTAGGATTTGCGTTGATGACGGATGCACTTTTCGAGATAGTTTTGATGCGAATGAGGCACCAATAGCTGGCTATTGGCAACGAAGAGCGGCAAAAATAGCCGAAAATGCGCCGTCAGCACGCAAATAGCACCGCAGGTGCGCCTAATGGAAAATCTGGGTTCAATACGCTTAAAATGAAAATAACGCCCCTCGCCCAATCTGCATTTCGCCAGCTAGACCGCCTATTCGATGCGGCCTTTGGCTCCGAACTCAACCCTCTGCGCAACCTGGGCTCACTGGGCTTTTTGTTTTTCTGGTTGCTGGCCATCAGCGGCATTTACGTTTATATCGTACTCGACACTTCTGCCACCGGCGCCTATCGTTCCATCGATAGTCTCTCGCGTACGCAATGGTATCTGGGCGGTATCTTGCGCAGCGTGCACCGTTATGCCGCCGATGGCTTTATCTTGGTGGTGCTGGCACACCTGCTGCGCGAATGGGTGTTCGGCCACTTTCACGGCTTTCGCCGTTTTTCCTGGTGGACAGGGATTCCCTTACTATTTTTTTGTTTCGCCTGCGGCATCGTAGGTTTTTGGTTGAACTGGGATCAACTCGGGCAATTTTCTGTGCAAGCAAGTGCTGAATTACTCGACAGTCTGCCACTGTTTGCCTCACCTTTAACGAGAAATTTCATCAATACCTCTGCGGTCAGCGATCGCTTGTTTTCCTTGTTTGTATTCGTCCATCTAGGTTTGCCGTTGTTATTGCTATTTGGCAGCTGGTTTCATATCCAGCGCATCAGCTTTGCCGCGGTTTTCCCACCGCGCGCTTTGGGTATCGGGACCATACTGAGCTTGTTCGTCCTTGCTGTATTCGCTCCTGTGCTAAGTCATCCTGCGGCCAACCTCGCCGTCTTACCGACGGCTCTGGCTATCGACTGGTTTATCTTGTTTATCCATCCTTTGATGTACGTCACATCAACCGGTTTCATCTGGAGCATACTTGCCTGTGTGTTGTTGACTTTGTTTTTTCTGCCGGTTTTTGTACGAGAAGTTAGTGCGCCAGTGGCGATAGTCGATCCAGATAATTGCAATGGTTGCCTCCGCTGTTTTGATGATTGCCCATATGCCGCAGTGACCATGGTACCGCATCCGGATAGAAAAATTGCCCGGCAGATGGCGCAGGTCGATTCTGACTTGTGCGCCAGTTGTGGGATTTGTGTGGGTGCATGTCCCTCGTCGACGCCGTTTAGAAGTATGGAAAAACTGGTGACCGGGATAGACCTGCCGCAAGCGCCGATCAACGATCTTCGCGAGCAATTGCGGACAGAATTGGCGCAACTAAAGTCGGAAATAAAGATCGTGGTGTTTGGCTGCAATCAAGCCGCGAATGTGACAGCGCTACAAGATCCTGGCGTGGCGGTATTGAGCTTGATTTGCACCGGTATGTTGCCACCGTCGTTTGTAGAATACGCGTTGCGCGACGGTGCCTCAGGTGTGTTGATCACCGGTTGCCGTGCCGGCGGTTGTGAGTTCAGGCTAGGGCCGCAATGGGCGGAACAACGCATATCCGGAAAGCGCGAACCATCGCTACGCGCATCGGTAGCACGCGAACGGATACAAATTACCTGGGCCGATGCAGGGAATGAAGCTGCGATCCTAGATGCAGTAACGACACTGAGAAATCGGCTTATTAATTTGGAAAAATCCATGCCAATACAGGAGCAAATTTAAATGGAGGGTAGAAAAATTTTGCGTCCCCTAAGCATAGCCGGGCAAATTTTGCTGTACGCTCTGTTCGCCGTGGTGATCGCCGTGTTTTCACGCTGGCCAGTATATAACGTGATTGCGCCAGATCAGGCCATGCTCAAACTGAGTTTCAGTCACCATGGCAAACCAATTGCAGAATGCCGTCAGGCCACTGAAGCCGAGCTGGCAAAACTGCCGCGCAATATGCGTGCACCTACGGTCTGCCCCAGACAGCGTTCGCCAGTGACGGTGCAGCTCGATGTCGACGGCAAGCAAAGTTATCGACAAACTGCAATGCCATCCGGATTATCGAAAGACGGTGCCTCGGCTGTGTATCACCGGCTTGAATTAGCGGCCGGTCCGCACCGCATCGCAGTCAGGATCAATGACGATGCACGCCAACCAGGTTTTCAATACGTACGCGAAGAAACGCTGGTGCTAAAACCGGCGCAAATTCTGGTCATCGATCTGGATGCTGAAAAAGCGGAGATCACTCTACAATGAATACCACATCGCACACCGCCCATCCTATTGCTGGCGCCTATCTGACCCACGCCCAGCCTGCGCTAACGGAGCAGGAAACTTTTAGCCTGCCGATTCCGGACTATGCACGGCAACAACTGGCGCGTGCCTGGCTCTGGCTGGGGCTATTTGCGCTGATAGGCTCTGGCATTTTCTCCATACTGCTGGTGCTCTCACGCACTCCGGGTATCAACCAACTCTTGCCCGGCACGGATTTTTTCCGTATTGCACTGGTGGTGCATGTTGATCTCTCGGTACTGGTCTGGTTCATCGCGATTGCCGGTATGCTCTGGAGCATCAACAGCATGCCAGGAAAACTTGCCTGGGCTTGGGCCGCTTTATATTTGACAGGCCTCGGCGCGGCCATCATGGCTATCGCCGCCTTCGTCGCGCCCGGCGAAGCGATCATGGCAAACTACATCCCAGTACTCGAGAGTAAAATTTTTATCGCAGGCTTACTGGTGTTCGGTGTTGGCGTCTTGCTGCTGGTATTGCGCAGCCTGATTGCCGCGCCCAAAGTCGGGTTGGTTATCGATGGCGTGGCGGCACTGCGCTTCGGCAGCAACGCCAGCGTGGTGGCGACGGCGGTTGCGCTGATGGCGTTTGCCTGGTCCTTCCTGAGCCTGTCGCATGCACTGAGCGGCAAGGCGTATTACGAGATTTTGTTCTGGGGCGGTGGCCATGGTTTGCAATTTACCTGGACACTATTGATGCTGGTGGCCTGGCTCTGGCTGGCTAGCGCTTGCGGCGCCCGCACGCTACTCTCGCCACGCTTATGCATACTCATGTTTGCCTTGGCGCTGCTGAGCGTCTTCATCGCCCCTTACGCTTATCTGGCCTACGACATCGCCTCGGTCGAACACAGAAACCTGCACACCTGGGCCATGCGCCTCGGTGGCGGCATGGCCATCGCACCGATCGCATTGGCAGTGATTTTCGGCCTGTATGGAGCATCTAAAACATCTGACACTTCGCGTCCACTCTTCGCTGCATTGGTGTCATCGATGTTTCTGTTCGCAGCAGGTGGCATCATCGGTGCGCTAATCAACGGCAATAACGTCAAAATACCGGCGCACTATCACGGTTGCATCGTCGGCGTCACACTGGCATTCATGGGCCTGGTGTTTCATCTGTTACCGCAACTCGGCTATGGCGCAGTACGCGGCAAGTTAGCCACCGCACAGCCCTACATCTATGGCAGCGGCCAACTGATGCACATCATCGGCCTGGTCTGGTCGGGTGGTTATGGCGTACAGCGCAAAGTGGCCGGCGCTGATCAGGTCTTGCACAGCACAGCAGAAATAGCAGGTATGGGCTTGATGGGGCTAGGTGGCTTGGTCGCCATCATCGGCGGCCTGATCTTTGTCCTGATCGTGATTGGCGCCTTACGACGAACGACTGCTCAAGCAGAAGCAAGATTAGCATGATAAAACCTCTGCAAGCCGCCCTGCAATGGCTCTTCATGCGCGTCGAAGCCTTGTTCAACCGGGCATTTGGCGATCGCCTCAATCCACTGTACCACCTCGGTGCGATCAGTTTTTTTCTGTTCTGGGTTATCGCCGGAACCGGTCTCTACTTATATGCTTTTTTCGAAACTGGCGTGGCCGATGCGTATGCTTCCGTCGAATCAATGACGCATCACCAGTGGTTTGCCGGCGGCATATTACGCAGTGTGCATCGCTATGCCTCCGACGCTTTCGTCTTCACGATGCTATTGCATATGCTGCGCTATTTCGCGTTTAACCGCTACCGTGGCTTCCGTTGGTTTTCCTGGGCGACCGGTG
>JANYFV010000499.1 GCA_025359635.1 Undibacterium sp.
CCAGTTATCTAGCCGCGACCCAGTGATGGCGATATCTGAAAGTAGGGTGATTGAGGTATTAGATCGTCTGGTACAGAAAAAGCTGGTGGGCGTCATTCACCAGGCCGGTGCGCGTGTAGCGAAGTATGAACACCGTATGCGTATTAAATGGATGCTGGAGCAAGATAAACTTGCTACGCTGACCATACTGATGTTGCGCGGTTTTCAAACTGCTGGTGAAATCCGTAATCGTTGCGGTCGCCTACATGAGTTTGCATCGGTGGCTGAAGTAGAGACCAGTCTTGAATTTTTGATGGATAAATATCCGGCAATTGTGGCGAAATTAACGCGTGCGCCAGGTACTAAAGAGCCACGCTATGCACATTTATTATCTGGGGAGGAAGTGCTTGAGCAGCAAGAAGTTGTGGTTGCTTTTTCAGGAAATATTCATACCGCTCCACAACGTGATCGATTGGCACATTTGGAAGATGAAGTCGTGCAGCTACGCACTCAGCTGGAAGCGTTGACCCTGCAGTTTCAACAATTCCAAAAGCAGTTTGAATGAATTTTTACTGATGCTTTGCTTCCATTAACTTGCGTTGATATGTGCTTTAATCTTTAGCTTGAATATGTTTACTGTAGGAAAAAAATATATCATCCTGTATCCAACCAAGTGATTCATACAGTGCTTGCCCGGCGATATTTGTTTTGGCGGTAGTCAAATCCATTCTTGCAACACCGTTGCGTGCAGCGTGTCTTTCTGCTGCCAGTAGTAGTGCCTTGCCGGCACCGGTTCTTCGTGCCGCTGGTTGCACAAACAAATCATACAAAGTGTAGATTGGCACCGCTTCAACAGAGCAGAAACTCGGGTACATCTGACAAAAACCCAAGATCTGATGATCAGTGCTTTCCGCCAAAATAATTACCGATTCTTCTTTGGAAATGCGGTCGCGAATAAAGCGTGTTGCCAAGAGTAAATCAGACTCTTGCTCATAAAATTGACGATACGCGTCGAATAAAACTGCAACCGCGTCAATATCTTTCGATGAGGCAATTCTAGTTTGAAAAGTGGACATAGCTGAGGACTGGTGGAAAATAAAAGTGTCATTCTTAAGCAGGGTATTGATGCTAGCTTGAGAACTTGCGTTCAGGTTGCCATAATAATACAAGGCTGCCAACGGTGAGAGAAAAAAGTGCTGGTTACAAATAGTTTCAATCTTATGCCATCCAAATGGCTATGTCGTGCGTTAAGGGATTAAGCCTTGCCTTAACGATGACGAACGGTTGCAAATTTTGCGCCCTCAAACTTTCAGAAAAACATCTTATGCACACATTTAATTCTTCTTTGACATTCTTCCGTTTTGTCGGAATTGCACTCACCGTGCTCTTCATTCATTCAAGTGCAAACGCGCAAATTGATCCGCCCGGTCGTGTGGCACGTCTCAGTTATGCCAGTGGAAACTTGAGTATGGCAGTCGCCGGTAGCGATCAATGGACTGATGTGGCTATGAACCGACCTATCTCTGTGGGCGATAGTCTCTGGGTTCCCGAGCTCGGCCGCGCTGAATTGCATATTGGTTCTGGTGCCATACGTTTAAACGAAAAAACCAGCCTTACTTTTCTCAGCTTGTCGGACGATACAGTACAACTCAAAATAACGCGCGGTACCATGGTAGTGCGTCTGCGCAACCTGACTGGCAAAGAAGTTTTTGAAATTAATACGCCGAATCTGGCCTTTTCTTTGCAAGAGGCGGGAGAATATCGGGTCACTGTGAATGACGATAATACTAGTAATGTGTTGGTGCGCCGTGGTGCCGCTATTGCTTATGGCGATCGCGATAGCATCAGTATCCGGGAGGCCGAACAAGCCGTATTTTCAGGAACCAATCTCAGCCACAATTCCATCAATAGAATGCCTCCCTACGACACCTTTGATCAATGGGTGAATGACCGGGATCGCGCTGAAGACACTTCCGTTTCTGCGCGATATGTATCGCGAGAGGTGATCGGATATCAGCAGTTAGATGACAATGGTAGTTGGGAAACACATGCCGAATATGGTGCGATTTGGGTGCCAAGAACGACGGAAATTGACTGGGCACCTTATCGCAACGGAAATTGGTTATGGGTAGCACCTTGGGGTTGGACTTGGGTAGACCGCGCACCGTGGGGGTTTGCTCCATATCATTATGGCCGATGGGCGCATATAGGCTTGCGTTGGGCATGGGTGCCGGGGATGCAATTGCATTATGAAAGACCTGTGTATGCACCTGCATTGGTGGCGTTTGTTGGCGGCGGTAATGGCTTGAGCGTAAGTTTGAGTATTGGTTCTGGACGTGGCTCCGGGCCAGGTGTTGCCTGGTTTCCATTGGCGCCCGGTGAAGCCTATCGACCTAGTTACTATGCAAGTTCACGGTATCTTGATAGTATCAATAGAAGATCAGGAACAAATCTCACAGTCAACAATACAACAATCAATAACACGACAATTAACAATACAACGGTCTACGCCAATCAGCATGTTCACAATGCAGTAACTGCGGTACCTGCGTCGACCTTTGTCAAAGGTCAGTTTGTTGGAGCGGTCGCTAAACCTTTGACGCGAGATCAACTGTTGACTAGCCAGGTTGGCGCTGGTGCACCAACGATTGCACCTTCATCAGATAGTATGCTTGGTACAAGCAAACGTGTTGGGAATCCGGATAATGCCGGAAATCAATATCGTAATCGCCCCGTAGTGGCGACCTTTAATCCTGCAATGGCGCCCGTGACGACGTTACGTGATGGCGGCGCAAAGGTCAATCCTGGCTCCAGGCGCGATGACATCGATAGGGAGCCAAGGTCGGGTGGAACCGTTAATTCCATTGATTCCAGATCACGTATCATGGCAGCACCAGCGAATTTGCCAGCGGCACCAGCTATGCCGATGGCTGCGTCACCTTCGGTATTGCTGCATAACAGTGGTCGTGTGGATAATCGTGATCGAAATGGCCGATTCAACGATGAAACTGCAGGTCCCGATCGTCGCAGCAATAATGAGACTGTAATACGACGCACTCAGGAAAATAATCCAAGTGCGCCACTCATGCGTACGACATCAGATCCAATGGCGAACACTGCGCCGATGGAGCAAATTCGCCGGCCAGTAATTCGCAGCGATGAACGCGATTCAGAGCCCGGTAATCGTCAGTTCAATAACTCGCGTCCCTTGCAAATTAACCCAAATAATCCCAATGCCAATAGAGTAGAGCAGCGTCGCGACGAAGTACCATCGAGTGGATTGAATTTTCCTAGAGAAAATACGCAGCCGGCACCGAATCAAAGACCTGCGGAAAGAGTATTTCAGGCACCACGTGAAGTCAGTCGCACGGTGAACCAGGAGTCATCAATGCAACAGGCACCGCGTATCGAACGTCAACCTGTCAGCGAACCGCGTCGGGAAGCGCCCGCAAATGTGGCAAAACCTGAACGGGAAAAAGAGCGTAGGGATAAATCTGATCTTCGCGAAAAAATGGAAAAATAAGTTGATGCACCATCATCTTTATTAATTGGAAAATGCCCTTTTGATCGAGGGTATTTTTTTGTCCGCTTTTTGGAATGATACTAAGGCGATTGATCAATTTATTCTGCGGTGGGTATTTGTCCTGATTCAATTGCGATTTTCCTTTGCTTTGTGCATGGAATGGTTTATCTTTGTCTCTTAGCAAGTTGCACCCATGAACTAATAGAAACGGGCTAGGCATATGAGTGAAAAACCATTGCAGTCAAGTGATCCAGCATACGAAAATACTGATTTAATGTACAAAGGCTTAGGTCATGTGGTGCGGGCGATGCACGATGCGCTCACCATGATGGGGGCAGACGATATTTTGGCCGAAGCTTCAAACGAGTTTCCTTCAGCACGAGAGCGTCTTTCCCATGTGGCTAAACTGACAGAGCGGGCGGCAAATACTGTACTAAGTAAAGTGGAAGACACGTTGCCGATTCAAAAACATATTTCTGATGGTGCAGATACTTTATCTCTCCTTTGGGACGATACCAAAATTGAGAGTATGTCTAAAGATGAGCTACTCGTACTCGCCAAAAAAACGCGTGAATTTATTGGAGCGAGTAGAGATGATAGCCTCGTTACTCAACAGGCTTTATCTGACATCATGATGGCGCAAGATTTTCAAGACTTGACTGGACAATTGATTAAAAAAGTAGTGACTTTGCTGGAACGTACCGAATCTGATTTATTAAATTTATTGGTCAGTGGTGCACCTGCCGGTGCAATTGCCAGTCAGAAAAAAGAAGAGATGTTGGCAGGCCCTGGTGCGGTTGGCGCTGTCTTGATGGATCAGGGTAATGTAGATGATTTACTTGCTGATCTTGGTTTTTAAATTTTCACATTTACGCTTAAAATTTTTAACACTTTTCATATATAACTCGATATTTTGAATATTGAGTTATTCGATTTGAAGTTGCTCTTGATCTTCATTAGTGCAAGTTATTAATTGCGAAGTTTTATAACCCTGCAACCCGCTCTTCTATAAAATGGTGTCTTATATGTGGATTCATTTGTTTGAAGCCACTTCCATTGTCTTGTTTTAAGTACTTCGTATCTCCATCATGATAGAAAATCCAACCTTGGTGCTCGCACATTGCGCAGGTGCTTCCTTTCCGCACTCGATAGATATTGAGGTCGTAGCATTGGCTGAAAAGCATTTGCGCGATGTGCTTTTGTTTGCTTTCAATCACTCGAATGAACATGAGGCAGTAGTGGTGTTTGATACCCAATGTGAGTTGTCTTTGATCTTAACCGCGGCATATCGTCACTGTCTTCCCGAGGCAAATTTTATTGACTTCGATGCTAGTTCGCCCGAAGAAGTGCTGGCCATATTGGCACCTTTGCTTGCTTCTGATTTGGTTGTGTTGATTCAATCGACCAACTTTAGGATGGATGCTTTTCGGATTCGGGTGGAGCTATTTAAGCGAGAACTTAAAGTGATAGAGCATCCACATTTGGCACGCATGCAAGGGCAGGAGGCACTGACCTATATCGATGCTCTGGCATATGATCCTGCTTACTATCGCGGTGTTGGTAACTCGCTCAAAAAACTCATTGATGGTGCGAGTTATGGTGTTGTGGATAGCGGTGGCGAGCGCTTAGTGTTTTCCTCGAGCTTTGAGTCAGCCAAACTCAATGTAGGCGACTATAGCGAAATGAAAAACGTTGGCGGTCAATTCCCTATTGGAGAAGTATTTACCGAAGCAAAAGATCTTGAGGCTGTGAATGGTCGCGTACGCATTTTTGTCTTTGGTGATACCTCGTTTGCAGTCAATAAACCGCCAATGCCAATTACCTTAGTCGTCAACCGAGGACAAGTGACAGACGTAGAAAACTCCACTCCGGAATTTGATAAAGTCATCGCCAATATTCGCGCCGATGAAGGTGTCGTGTGGGTGCGTGAACTTGGTTTTGGCATGAACCGGGCGTTCACGAAAGATCGCACGGTGAGTGATATCGGCACCTATGAGCGCATGTGCGGCATTCATTTGTCGTTGGGCGCTAAACACGGCATTTACGGCAAGCCGAATTTCAAGCGTGGTGACGGTAAGCACCATGTTGACGTTTTTGCTGTGACGGAATCTGTTCAGCTTGACGAGCAAGTTGTCTATCTAAATGGCGAGTGGCATGTTTAAATATGTACCAAAACTACTTTAAATATATTTGAATAATTCTTGATATTAACCCTTATGATTAAGAATTAATCGCTTGATTTTTAAAATTTATCTGTTGTATTTAACAGACCTGTGCTGCATAGCAATATCGATATATTTATATTTCCATAGCTTTGGTAGTAAAACTACTTCATTATATCTCCAGCTTTTCAGCTTCCTTTAATTTTTTTTGCTGACCTTGCCAAGGTGGCTGCGGTACATTTCTGGTACTGAATTCCACTATTTGATCCTCTGACGACAATCGTTTTTTTTTGAGGAATCGTCAATTTTTCTGCTTTTTGCAGAAAAAAGCCTGGTTGTTACCGTTTTATCGAAACTAAATAATTCATCGACGCAAAGTTTGGGTTTGAATTGGTGTGAAGGTGAAGTGCAATGAATACTCTATTGACGAGTTCAGTGCGGCTTCGCCATGCAAAAAATCAAAGTTATTCCACGCGTCGCCCCCCCCTGAAAATATTGGAGAAGATATGATAAAAAATACACAAAAAACAATAATGCAAAAAGCAGTTGCCGCTGCTGTATTGACTCTTGGCGCAATGGTTTTTACCGCGCCGACGCAAGCCGCGACGTTCAATGCACGTGACACTTCGGTGCAAATGTTTCATTGGAAATGGATAGATATCGCCAAGGAATGTACTAATTTTCTTGGGCCGCAAGGATACGGCGGGGTACAGATTTCGCCACCTAGTTCTGCGAATCTAGGTGTCAATTGGTATGATATTTATCAGCCGGTTGATTACACCAACTTCACTAGCAAAATGGGCACCGGCACTGAATTACAGAGCATGATTAAAACTTGTCACGCTGCCGGTGTGCGGGTGTATGCAGACGTTGTCGTCAATCATTTGGCTGCCGGTAGCGGGACGGCAACCAACGGTGCCACTTGGAATGCAAGCACACTCACTTACCCCCGTTTTAGCGGTAACGATTTTCACCCGAATTGCACCATTCAGGATAGTGACTACAACAATAATCGCGACGGTGTAACCCAGTGTCGTTTGGTGGGGTTGCCTGATCTCGATACCGCATCAAGTTATGTTCAAGGGCAAATAAAAAACTATCTGACGACCATGATCGGTATGGGTTTTGACGGCTTCCGCTTTGATGCAGCCAAGCACATTCGTCAATCTGAATTACAGAGCATCGTGGCTGGCGTGACACACACTACTACCTCAGGCGAAGCTCTTTGGGTTACGCAAGAAATCATTACCGACGGAACGGTAGACCGTAATTCGTATCTCAGTATTGGTACCATCAACGAATTCAAATACGCCACTGCCATGCGCGAGACTTTCCGCAATGCCAATGGTGCGAGTATCTCGCAGATTCGCTCTATCATGGGTGCACCGGGCAACTGGGGTGGTACCTGGGGTTTTATTACCGACAGCAGCAAAGCGACCGTGTTTGTGAATAACTGGGACACAGAACGCAATGGCGATTCAATGAACGCAAGTAACAAAACTGGTGCCATCAATGATGCCAATGGCACCAAGCGTTACGATTTGGCGAATATTTTTATGCTGGCATGGCCGTATGGCGAGGCCCAGATCCATTCGGGTTTCAACTTCAGCAACCGCGATAACGACGCACCAACTGCCAGTCCATTTGATGCCAGCGGCAATCCTAAAATTAATCAGGATTGGGATTTCATTCACCGCTGGTCGGACATCTCCAATATGGTGGCATTCCGTTCCACTACGACTGGGCAGAGCGTAGATAACTTCACAACAGGTTCCGGTAATCAGATCGCTTTTAATCGTGGTGCTAAAGGCTTCCTGGCAATTAACAATGACTTTACTGCATGGACTTCTTCATTTCAGACTTTGCTACCGGCTGGTACCTATTGCAACGTTGTGCATGGCAACTTGAATGCCGCGAAAACAGCGTGTACCAGTGATTCAGTAGTTGTTGCCGCTAACGGAACAATTTCTGTCACTGTTCCTGCCAATGGTGGCACAACTGCACCTGCGATTGCCCTGCATGTGAATCAGCGTCTTGGCAGCACGTCGCCAACATGCACATCCGTACCTGTGACCTTCCGCGTGGCAAATGCAAATACTGTCGTTGGGCAAAATGTGTATGTGGCCGGCAACCGTAGCGAGCTCGGCACTTGGACGCCGACAACAGCAAATGCCTTAAGCATAGAAGGCAGTGGCGCCAACGTGCCTTGGTCACGCACCATACAATTACCGCCGTCGACTGCGATTGAATACAAGTTCATGAAGAGTGGTGCCGTGGCAAATGTTTGGGAGAGCAATCAAGCAACAACCAGTGGCAACCGTACGGCAACTACGCAAGCTTGTAATGCCGCTGCTTTAGTTTTGGATGCTGGCAGTTTTAAATTTTGATGCGTGTCTGAGTAGCAGTTTGCAGTAGAATTTTTGTGCTAAAGACTGTTACACAACAAATCGTCACCGTTTGTTGTGCAGCTTTATTTTTTAAATTGGTGAGCCAGCCGCATCGCAGTAAACTGTAGATGCCGGAATCAGAAATCTTAGCTTCAACAATACAGCGCTCACTCCGGGTTGATGCCGGAGCGAGCGCTGCATTTCTCTTCTTTAACCGAGATTTTCCAATAGGCGCACCTGCGGCGCTATTTGTGTGCTGACGGCGCATTTTCGGCCAGTTTTGCTGCTCTTCGTTGCGAATAGCTCGCTATTCGCGCCTCATTCGCCACAAAACTGACTCGAAAAGTGCATCCGTCATCACCACAAATCCTATTGGAAAATCTCGGTT
>JANYFV010000512.1 GCA_025359635.1 Undibacterium sp.
ACAGTTAAGCTTACCGACCGCATCCTCCGTTTTGCTGCAAAGCGTTTTGTTTGCAGCAGAGAGATGAGATTATGCAGCACTTTCTGAAATCCGTCAACCCCTTCGTTTGACCGCTTGAATTCTTTACCTCAATTCAAACCCGGGGATTGCCTGCTTTCTTGCCACTTCTTTCACTTCCCATACCCGTCTGTTTCAACGGGACGCGAATCATAGCAAACCTTGATCGCTGTTGGCAAGCTTTTTTGGCGAAATAAAATCAACTCTCAAAAGAGTTCTCAATAAAAATTCGCATCGTACGGCACAATCGCACGTAACTATTTTTGAATGCTCAATTATTCGACTTTCAATCTAACCTCATTTAATCCGGCAAAAAAATGCATTACTACATCAACATCTCTAGTGCGAGTAAACGCAGGCAAGCTTTGCCAGATACGTTTTCCATAAGGCTTGGAAATTAAACGCGGGTCACAAATCATCAATACGCCCTTATCAGTCTCGTCGCGAATCAATCTCCCAGCACCCTGCTTTAGATTGATGATCGCCTCAGGCAACTGATGATGCACAAAACCATTTAGGCCTTTTTTCTCCATCGCCTCAATTCTTGCCGCCAATACTGGATCGTCTGGCGGCGCGAAGGGTAGCTTGTCGATAATGACCAAGGATAAAGCATCTCCACGTACATCAACACCTTCCCAAAAGCTCTGACTACCGATTAACACGCCATTGCCAGACGCACGAAACCGCTCCAGCAATTCAGTGCGCCCTGCATCCCCTTGCACAAATAGCGGGAATGGCAACTCCCGCTTTTGAAACTCTTCACGCAATCGTTCCGCGCAATGTTTGACCGCCTTGATCGTTGTACAAAGCAGGAAGGCGCGCCCACCAGCCGCCTCGATAACAGGGAGCGCCGCATCAACCACCGCATCTGTGTATTCGCGTGAATTTGGTTGCGGCATTCGATTTGGCACATAGAGCAAACCTTGCTCAGGATAATTGAAGGGACTTGGCCAAGTTTTGGCTGGTTCATCCCACAAACCCATTTGAGATACATAGTGGGTAAAGTCATTCTTAACAGCCATCGTCGCCGACGTAAATATCCAGGTTCTCGGTACGCCTTCACGTTGCTTGTTAAAAATTGGCGCAATGGACAAAGGGGTTTTATGCAACTGCAAGGAGGTCGAATAAGCCTCCACCCACAATACACATTCTGGCTTTCCCGCAGAATCTTTTTTACTCTGATCTAGTTCTTTCCATCCATGTAATTGACTATTTAAATCGATAGCCCGTACCCGACATTGCTCTATCGTTTCAGCTCGTTCGGCTTGTTTTTCAAGCACGACTATCATGTCTTGCATACTGTCCTTGAGCGTTTCCAAGGCTGGAAAAAATGGACTGGAGGTGGCTATTTGCAATATCGATAAACGGATCACGTCTTGCGGAAAGCTCAAGCGCAAATCCCGCGCAGCTCGCTCTACAGGCGCGACCAGCTTTGCCCATTCCGCACCGTCACGAGCATGCGACAAGCCCTCAGCCAATACGTCGCGACACAATTCCAAAATCTGTGAAGTGGAAATCGTTTCACCAAAAAACAAAGTGGCGGTATCCGGCAATTGATGTGCCTCATCAAAAATCACCGTATTAGCGGAAGGCAGTAATTCTGCGATACCAGTATCTTTCAACGCCAAATCAGCAAAAAACAAATGATGATTTACCACAACCACATCCGCCTGCTGCGCCTCTTTGCGCGCCTTCATGACAAAACAATCTTGATAATACTGGCACTCGGACCCCATACAAGTGTCTTTAGTCGATGTAACCAGATTCCAGACTAATGCCGTCTCTGGCACGCGCGCCAACTCGGCTTTATCTCCGGTACTTGTGGTTTTCATAAAGCGCGAAATATCACGCAAATAGCCAACATCTTCACGCGAAGTAAGGCGGCCATTCTGCAAAGTTCTTTCAAGATGGAAATGGCAAAGATAGTTTGCTCGCCCTTTGAGAAGAGCGACTGATACCGGCGCTTTTAAAACCTTCTTAATCGTTGGAATATCGTGCAAAAAAAGTTGATCTTGCAAATTTTTTGTACCGGTAGAAATGATCACCTTGCCACCCCACAGCAGAGCAGGCGTCAAATAGGCATAAGTTTTTCCGGTTCCGGTTCCGGCCTCTGCTAGCAAAGTTTTCTGTCCGTCAATCGCAACAGCAATCGCTTTCGCCATTTCCGTTTGTGATTCTCGTGGACGATATCCCTTAATAGACGCGCTTAATGCGCCAGAAGATCCGAAAATTAGTTCGACTTCCTTATCGTGAACGCCCGCAACAGTTGTTTCTTGTATGTTTTCAATCAAAATAGGTAGGTAATAATGTGCAACAAAATGTAAAAGTCTCTACAAAAAAACTGACTAGAAAAAAGACCACCTATGCAGGAACATCGGGCATCATTTGCATTTTCAGCAATGTAATATGGTCTTTTAACTGCAATTTCCGCTTTTTCAGCCTACGAAGTTGTAATTCATCGTGATTAATATCCATCACCAAGGTTTCTATGACCACATCCAGATCACGATGTTCGACTTCCAACTCAATAATGCGCTGCTGTATTTGTAATGGATGGTTCATAGTCATCTAGTTAGAGGTAAAATGAAATTTATTTAAACAACAGAGTTAATGGGAAACCCCATTAGTTTAATCTACCGAGACGTATGAGCCAATATAAGATCGAAGCAGGCACCGCACAACACATAGGTGATCGCAAAGAACAGCAAGATAGGGCCGCTCTTTTTGCTGCACCACATGCACCAGGATACATGATGGCTGTGGTCGCCGATGGTATGGGTGGAAAAAGTGGTGGCGCGTTGGCAGCAGAACAAGTCATTAGAACTGCAAAGTCCTTATTTGATGAATTCTATCCTGAAAACGATGTGAAAGCATTGCTCGAAACAATAGTCAACGAATCTCACACTGTTATTAAACTAGCTGGACTTTCCGCTGAGAAAGAACCACATAGCACCTTTGTTGCACTGGTTATTACACCGCAAAAAGAAGCTATTTGGGCATATGTTGGGGATTCTCGTCTTTACCGATTTAGCGGACCTAATTTTGCGGAGAGAACAAAAGATCACTCTTATGTTGAAAAACTAGTCGACGAAGGAAAAATAACTGTCGAAGAAGCGAAAACGCACAAAATGTCGAATATTTTGGTCAATGTTTTAGGATCCACCGCTGCTGAACCATACATTACGTATGGCGTTCACAGCAACTTAAAAGCAAATGATTCATTTATTCTTTGCTCCGATGGACTTTGGCACTATTTTTCTGAAAATGAAATTTCTGCAGCAGTTGCAGCAAATAGTCCGAGACAAGCATCAGAACTTTTAATTCGAAAAGCAAGAGAAAGGGCAAATTTACATGGTGATAACTGCACCTTTGCCATTGTCAAACTTGTTACTCCTCCACCAGAACAAAAAAATTATGTTGTCGAAAAAATGCGTCGCGCTGTTTAACCCGATGAAAACCAAGACTCCAAATCGATCCATATAAATGGGGCAATATTGGACTTTGATATTCATCCAGAAAAACTAACTAAGATGCTTTTTTCTTACTCATCATCAGCTCTTGATTTGCCTTTCGATCGACATTAACTTTTTGTACCGATGGACGTTCCGACATTATTTTCAAATATTGTTTCACTGGCAGATCTTCGAGGAAATCTCGCGCAAAAATAACTTTTGTCGCCATACTTATCAAGGGGAAATGTACCACCGCAGCACAATCGGCCATAGTAAACTCCGCACCCATCACATATGGCGAAAATTGAGCCAATTCACCGAAAGCTTTTAGATTTCGAGTCAATAATTTTTCAACTTTTGCTTTGACCTCATCACTGACTCGCCCGCCAAAAAAAGCTTCTGCATACAATTCACGAGCCACCAATTCAAGATGTAACTCTAAGAAGGTAATCAACTCTCTATTTTTTGCTGCTTGAAAAGGATCTGATGGCAATAGACGATGTGACGGATATTTATCTTCTAGATATTCAAGAATGACTTGTGACTCGCAAACACTACCTTGTTCAGTCTCAATATAAGGAATTTTTCCTAATGGTGAGTTCCGTAAAAGATCTGCAGATCGATCTGGCCAAATCAACACTTCTTCAAATAAAATATTTTTTTCGAGCAGGGCTAATTTAACTTTGTTGTGATAATTACTTACTGAAAAACCGCATAACTTGATCATTTTATGATTCCACAAGAAGCAAAACGAAAGTATTTATTTTTTTACCAATGTCGTTTTTGGAAAATCAATCACTTCAAACTCTATCATCTCCAAATTGGCATCGTTTTTTTTATCGTCGACATTTTGAGTGGGAGACTGTTCTCCGTGATGTCCAACTCTTGAATTTGCCTTCATCCCACCTATAGAAGAATTTTTTTCTACTTCATGCGCGATCGAGATAAGCAGCAAAATATCGCGATATACTGGCAATTCAAAACCAGTACGCACCCCTTCTCTATCATCAACCAATAAACCTTCTAATAATGGAATGATCTCATTTCCATTCCATGTCCGGCAAATTCGTTCAATCAAATGCGGATAATCATCTAACTGCAAAACATTTACTGCAATAGTCTCCATTTCAAAATCAGGGATATGTGCATTAAATAGGGCGACAAATCTATCTCGAAGGCTATCGTATTTCGATTTATCCTTCACTAATCGATAAAGATCCAATAGATAAAGCCATGGTACTGGCGAATCTGGATGTACTACATCTTCTTGGTCGTTCAGAATTTCGATTGCTCTTTGAGGGTCATTCACCGACATCCAAAACTCAGCCTCTTGCGTAATATCCGAAATTTCTTCCACCTTGACCGAACTTCCACGGCCAGAGAAAAAATTAAATGTACTTGTGTTTGACTCTTCCAAAGTAGGAGTGCGAGAACTAGCGGTATTTTGCGAAAGTATTTGCACGCCATCCACTAAAAGCGTCCCATTTGAAACATCATCCGCATCTGCCGAATCCAGTACACCAGCAGATCTAGATTCAAAAACTTTATAAACAGAATCGTTAGTTTCAATAGTATTTGTTTCATAAGAGGCCTGCACCTCGTCAACTTTCTCCGCCACACTTTTGCGTCGCTCCGCCTCTTTCTTATCCAGCCCTTGCTCCCACCAAGACATTTCAACACTATTTTGCATTCGACGAACATGCATAAACAATATCAAGATGATCAACAAACTGGCCAAGACCAACGATGCAAGCCCAATCACCCAATTTCGTGAAAAACTATTCTTTCGAATCTCATCGAAATAGGCATTATCAATTTTATTCTGATTTTTTAACTGAGTGGCTTCAACTTGTAGTTTCTGTATTTTTTTTTGTTCAAGTTCAAAATCTGACTTAACAGGTTGATTCGAATCTTCTCCGCGTAAAATTGCTGCCATTTGTCGCTGTGCGACACGTATTTGCTCCATATTTTCAGAAATTTGCTGTTCAAGCACAGGTGAAAGTGCAGTACTAATCTTTAAACCATCAGATCCAAAAGGCATATCATCAGAAAGGCGTAATACATCTTTTATTGATTTTTCAGGCTTGACAAGTTTTAATTTTTTTATCGGTTTTGCGTTGGATTTTTCAACCGGCTTCTGAGTACTAGTTCGCTTGCTTAATTTATATTTTTGAGAAATTTGATAGGAAGACGACGCCTCATTTGAAATTTGCGGGGCTTGAGAAATTCCGACCTTTTTTTCAATAGGAGCACTGAGTTTAATTTCAGCATTCAGACTATTTTTAATGATTGCAGGCAAAAATTCTGGCGGATCAAGAAGCACCAAAA
>JANYFV010000534.1 GCA_025359635.1 Undibacterium sp.
TTAATTCTGTTTCTTTGCTGGCTAGATAGGCTTGTTCAACAGTATTTCGTTGTAGTTTTGCTAGTGCCGTCGTTTGGTAAAAAACCGCGACAGCAATGCCGGCAAATGAGATTAGCAAAGGTGTAATGGCAAATAAGATAATTTTGTGGCGTAGTTTCATTAATTATTATTTATTTGGCAGGTGACTTACTATTTTTAGATTGAGCACCAGAGTTTAACCGATAAAAAAAGCCCCGCTTGAGCGGGGCTTTTTAGAACAAAATCTGATCGTGAGATTAAGGATTTTGAATATTGGAAGCTTGCTTGCCTTTAGGGCCTTGCGTTACTTCGAACTGAACTTTTTGACCTTCTTTAAGCGTCTTGAAGCCATTCATCTGGATTGCGGAGAAGTGAGCGAATAAATCCTCACCGCCGTCATCTGGAGTAATAAAGCCAAAGCCTTTGGAGTCATTGAACCACTTTACGGTACCTGTTGCCATATTGCATCTTTCTAAATAAACTAATCACACGAGCCGTAAAAGCAAGAATCCTAGCGCATTGCTATTTCTTCCTAAAATGCTCACTTCATATTAACAATAAGAAATTATTTAACATTGTTAATAAATATCATTCTTGGCGGAATAAAAGCTAAAGTCAAGAATATTTGCTTGTACTTGTATCATTGTTGCAATTTTGCTTAATGCTGGGACTTGATGTGTTGGATTTAGTCACCATCTGCGAAAAATCTGGAAAGCGCGTACCATTTTAGGATCAAACGAAATAGAGCTCTTTTATTCGTTTAATTGTCGCCTCTCAATTGAATCAACGTACTAGAATAGACGTATGGGAAATAAGCACGAAAATAGTACGATACTGGAAAAACAGGCACAAAAGTTAAAGCCGCCTTCCATGTACCAAGTAACTTTACTCAATGATGATTACACCCCAATGGAGTTCGTTGTGGCCATCATTCAAGAATACTTTAATAAGGATAGGGAGACTGCGATGCAAATCATGCTCAAGGTTCATAGAGATGGAAAAGGCATCTGTGGTGTATATTCTAAAGATGTGGCCTTGACTAAAGTCGAACTCGTTATGACGCATGCCCGTAAGGCAGGGCACCCGCTGCAATGTGTGATGGAGGAAGTATGATTGCGCAAGAATTGGAAGTTAGTCTGCATATGGCCTTTGTTGAAGCCAGACAGGCACGTTATGAATTCATCACTGTAGAGCATCTCTTATTGGCTCTGCTGGATAATCCATCTGCCGCCGAAGTAATGCGCGCTTGTGCGGTCAATATTGAAGACTTGCGTAAAACGCTAGCTAATTTCATTACAGATAATACGCCAACAGTATCAGGAGCCGGTGAGGTTGATACGCAGCCTACGCTTGGTTTTCAGCGTGTCATTCAACGTGCCATCATGCATGTGCAATCGGCTTCCAACGGGAAAAAAGAAGTCACCGGCGCGAATGTGCTAGTGGCTATTTTTGGTGAAAAAGATTCACATGCTGTGTATTACTTACATCAACAAGGCGTGACTCGTCTCGATGTGGTTAACTTCATTTCACATGGTGTGCGCAAAGATAATCTGACTGAACCACAAAAGTCGCCTGAAGGAGCAGAAGATCCGCAGGCGGAAGGTCAGTCTAAAGAGAGCCCGCTTGATCAGTTCACGCAAAACCTGAACAAGGCCGCAGCCGAAGGTCGGATCGACCCGCTGATTGGGCGTGACAGCGAAGTTGAGCGTGTGATTCAAATCCTTTGTCGTCGCCGCAAGAACAATCCCTTGCTAGTGGGTGAAGCTGGTGTCGGTAAGACGGCTATTGCTGAAGGTCTGGCATGGCGAATCACGCAAAATGATGTGCCCGATATTTTACAAAAGGCAATTGTCTATTCTTTAGATATGGGCGCCTTGTTAGCGGGAACTAAATATCGAGGTGACTTCGAATTGCGTTTAAAAGGTGTTCTGAAGCAATTGAAAGATATGCCGGATGGTATTTTGTTCATCGATGAAATTCATACCATTATCGGTGCAGGATCAGCTTCTGGCGGAACCCTTGATGCATCTAATCTTTTGAAACCTGCATTATCAAATGGCCAGCTTAAATGCATCGGTGCAACGACATATACGGAGTACCGTGGCGTGTTCGAAAAAGATCACGCCTTAGCGCGTCGCTTCCAGAAAATTGATGTCAATGAACCGACTATTGAACAAACCGTGCAAATTCTGCGCGGCTTGAAGGCCAAATTTGAAGAGCATCATAATGTTAAATATTCTGCCTCTGCGCTAACCACCGCAGCGGAGTTGTCGGCACGTTTTATTAATGACCGTCATTTGCCTGATAAGGCGATTGATGTGATTGATGAAGCTGGTGCTGCGCAACGCATTTTGCCAAAATCGAAGCAAAAGAAAACCATTGGCAAAGCGGACATCGAAGATATTATCGCCAAAATCGCCCGTATTCCGCCTCAAACGGTTAATCAGGATGATCGCAGTAAACTGCAAACTATCGAGCGCGATTTGAAGAATGTGGTGTTCGGCCAGGAACCAGCTATCGAAGCACTGGCGTCCTCAATCAAAATGGCGCGTGCTGGTTTGGGTAAGACGGATAAACCTATTGGTTCATTCTTGTTTTCTGGCCCAACTGGTGTCGGTAAAACAGAAGTCGCTAAACAACTTGCCTTCACACTTGGGATTGAACTGATACGCTTTGATATGTCCGAATACATGGAACGTCACGCAGTCAGTCGCCTGATCGGTGCGCCGCCAGGCTACGTAGGTTTTGATCAGGGTGGATTGCTCACGGAAGCCATCACTAAAAAACCGCATGCGGTATTGCTGCTTGATGAGATAGAAAAAGCGCATCCAGATGTGTTCAATATTCTGTTGCAAGTAATGGATCATGGCACACTGACTGATAACAATGGTCGTAAGGCAGATTTCCGTAATGTCATCATCATTATGACTACCAATGCGGGCGCGGAAAGTTTGCAAAAACGCTCGATTGGCTTTAGTAACAGCAAAGAAGCTGGTGACGAGATGATCGACATCAAGCGTATGTTCACGCCGGAGTTCCGCAATCGCCTCGATGCAATTATCAGCTTCCGCGCACTCGACGAAGAAATTATCTTACGTGTCGTTGATAAATTTCTCATGCAACTCGAAGAGCAGTTACATGAGAAAAAAGTTGAAGCAACCTTTACTGAGAATCTTCGCAAATTCTTGGGTAAAAAAGGTTTTGATCCTATGATGGGCGCAAGACCAATGGCAAGATTGATTCAAGATATGATTCGTAAGGCGCTTGCGGATGAACTCTTGTTCGGGAAGTTGGTCGCTGGTGGGCGCGTAGTGGTTGATCTGGATGATAAGGAACAAGTGAAGCTGGAATTTTACGAGGGGGATGCAATTCCTCCAGCTGCTTCGCAAGAAATTGTCGAAGTTGAATAAGTAATTGAAAAATCCCGAACGAGAGTTTGGGATTTTTTTTACATACTTTTTTCTCATGAAATTTACAACGCTAAAGATAATAATTTGAACTGATAATTAAAGAGGGTTGTATTTTTTTGAAGAAAACGAAATAAAAAAAGTTCTACATTTATTAAATTGTTTGTGTGTATAATTCATGAAATTGTCGTATTTGTAACTGTCGAAAAATGATCTTCCCTCTCATATTTTTATTTGATGGAAATTCATTAAACCCGTGTTAGGGAATAATAAATTGGCTGATTTACGTGTATCTGGCTTTGCAGAATTTCTCCAAGAGATTTCTCCTGACGACCCTTGTGGTCCGAATCTTGAGTATGATCCGTTGTTCTTGGAATTGGAACAGGCGATTCTTGGTAAGCCTGAAGTTCAATATGGCGATGTCATCACTCCCGCTGTCCCGCCCGAATGGAAGGCGGTCAATAAGTTAGCATTGGAATTGTTTTCCCGTAGCCGCGATTTGCGCGTTGCAGGTCCATTACTCAGAGCTGCGCTAGCCCTACGTGGTATTGTTGGTCTTGGTGATGGATTGCAGCTCGTCCAGCAATTGCTTCTTGATCGATGGGAATCCGTTCACCCTCAACTTGATCCTGATGACGATATGGATCCGATGTTGCGCATCAATTCTTTGGCGGTCCTCGCCGAAATGACCACTACAATTAAGGAAATAAAGGAATCTTCGCTGGTAGTATTACCTGGCTTGGGTCCATTGACCTTACGCGATCTCGATGTCGCACTTGGTGAATTGCCGTCGCCAGACGGCAAGGAAAAAATAAGTATCGCATCGATCTCACTAGCCATGAATGACCTCGATCCAGAAGTATTTTCAAGAACGTTTGAAGCACTCAAACTTGCGTACGATTCTGCGATTGGAATAGAGAAGGTTTTACTGCAGAAAGTCGGTGCCTCACAGACCTTAAACCTCGATCTATTAGTAAAAAATCTGAAGCGAGGGCGTGATTTTTTCGCTGAGCGTAATGCGCAAATTAATGGTGTCGATTCGGAAGGTGCTACTGATGATGGTATTGAGAGTGAGTCGACTTCCGGGGGCGGAGGGAGCTCAGTAATCGGAAAGCAGGCAATTAGCGGCGAGATACTTACTCGCGACGATGTGGCTAATATGATAGAAAAAATCTGCGTGTATTACCAAAAATATGAGCCGTCTAGTCCAGTTCCTCTAGTGCTACAAAGAGCGAAAAGATTGGTAAGGAAGAATTTTTTTGAAATCATGGAGGATTTGGCGCCTGATGGCCTACATCAGGTGACGATGGTTGCAGGAGCTAGTTCGAGTAATGAAGAGTAATAGTCGTATTTGTTGCAGCATTCTTTTATCAACTTAGGAGAGAAATATTATGGCCAAAGAGAGTAGCCAGAAATTCATAGCTCGCAATCGTGCGCCACGCGTACAGATCGAGTATGACGTTGAAGTGTATGGCGCAGAGAAGAAGATTCAATTGCCATTCGTTATGGGTGTCTTAGCTGATCTATCTGGGCAGCCTGTCGATCCGCTTGCTCCTGTAGCAGATCGTAAGTTTCTCGAAATTGATGTTGATAATTTTGACGAGCGTCTCAAGGCAATGAAGCCGCGAGTTGCGGTGCAAGTTCCGAATACCTTAACTGGCGAAGGTAACATGGCAGTTGATGTTACTTTTGAAAGTATGGATGATTTCAGTCCAGCGGCGATCGCTCGTAGAGTTGAACCACTACGTAAATTGCTTGAGGCACGAGGCCAACTTTCAAATTTACTTACCTATATGGATGGTAAAACAGGGGCCGAAGAATTGATTGCCAAGTTGTTGGATGACCCGGCATTGATGCAGGCGTTGACAGCAGCGCCAAAACCACAAGAATAATGCCACAGTTGCCAGCCTTGATTGTTTGCTGGCCTTTTTCAGAATTTATTTGGGAGATTTTTAATGGCTGAGACCAGAACAGAATCGCAGCAACAATCAGGAGCAGTGTCGCTTGAGTCGAGCGACTTTGCTAGTTTGCTGCAAAAAGAATTTAGACCGCCATCCGACAAAGCCAAAGAGGCGGTCGAGAATGCAGTGAGGACATTAGCGGAACAGGCGTTAG
>JANYFV010000026.1 GCA_025359635.1 Undibacterium sp.
GCCCCTATAGCCAGCGGCAGTCGTTTATACATCAATAGCCACTCCGCCCAAAGCGGAATGGCTCTGACCCCATCTCAAGCGCAGCTTTCAACTAACGCCTACCTCACCATCGACGCAACCAGGTCAGATACCAATAATTTCGGTCAAGAGGTTTTTGTCCTTATCCAAAATACCGATCCGCTGTTTATTTTTTTTCGCCTCGAAAGCGACATCAAACAAGGTGAACGCCTTGCGAAAAACCTCATTCTTGGTGCACCGGCTCTCGCGTGCAATTTCCTCTAATCGTGCGTTGTCTTCCGCCTTCATCACAACGGTTAACCGTACATCCTTTTCTCGCTCATTTTGTGTGCTCATGATCCAGCTCCCGAAGGGTTATGTGTGAACAATAAGTAGTTAATGCGTAAATTATACGCATTAACTACACACATGCAAGGAATTATCTTCCTCGTGGCTTATTTTTTAGAACCTTGTCCTACCAAGAAACCAATTAAGCCGGAAGCAATACTGGTAATAATGCCCGCCGCCCATTTCTTATCATCGGCTGAACCAGTCGCAAAAATCACTACGCAACCAATGAAAATAATGGAAGCAACAAACAGCGCGAAAAATACCACCGCCAATTGAATCTTGCGTTGATGCGCCGCTGCCGCTGCATCGAGTTCACGTCGTGCGCTGCCGTCTTCGACTGATTCGGTGTTACTGATGCTCAAAGTATATTTTTGATCGGCACCCGAGAAATTGTTCAAATCGAATTTATGGTCGGTAGTGTTCATTTAGATTCCTACGATTTCTGTGAGAAGATTTTTGTCTTGATCAAGTATCGCCACGCGGTTTTTCTGCCTAGTCGCATCTGCCACAAGATCAAACAAAGTGAACGCCTTAAGTAAGATGTCGCTGGTCGTGCTGGCATTGTCCTTCGCTAATTGTTCAAGCCTTGCATTGAGGTCATACGACACATCGAGCGTTAAACGCACTCCTTCGTGCGCTTCGCTTAGGTCGGCAAACGCGGGTGACAAATGATGGGAACGCATGGCATTGTCATACACGCCTTCCCATGGGCTGGTTTTACTGGGTAATAGCATGGCACTTTCTCCTGTGGTGGTTTGAAAACATATCGGGGCAAATAGATTCGTGAGCGGGATTGCTAAGGTGTTGTTTTTCATGATGGTGTTTCTCCTTTTCGTTTCTGCACATCGGTTCAAATGAGTTGTTTCGCGGTATGGCTGGCAAAATCAAGTGCATCAGGCAGCAGTGCAAGGGGCAAATATCTGTGCCGCAGCTAAGAGAGCGCAGCGAATCTGAACGGGATTGGATTTGAGCGAAGCGACCCTTGCACTGATGGCGCACTTGATTATCTTTTGCCAGTCAGCGAAAAACGGATTTGGTCACGAGAGAAACGACAACACCATCCTGAAAAACGGGCGCGCAGCGCCTATCACTGAGCGCCCAGGCGCGATCACTTGGCACTGGCATTGGGTATTGACCTTGCATGGCGCAGCACGGCACGCACCTTAAGGAAAGAGAATTTGATAGAAGGAAGTACGCGACATTGACCGGTGAGAAACGGGCAATGTATAAAAATGCAACCTATTGCCAAATAATACATTTTAATAGTAGACTACTCGACATATAAAATAAACCGAGACATGTTCCATTCCTATGCCCAATTATTTGCACCTCCAATCTCCCGACCTCAATTACGACCCAAACACCTTATTGAACGCCCTCAAAGAGCATCTCGGTCTCAAGAATGATAGTGCGCTCTCTCGGGCGTTGGAAGTCGCGCCCCCGGTCATTAGCAACATTCGTTACGGCAGGCTCCCTGTCGGCGCCACTCTACTGATCAACATGCACGAAGTGAGCGGGATTCACATTAAGCAATTACGCGCGCTAATGGGCGATCTACGCCCGACTTTTCACGATTTCGAGCCAGTTAGCACAAAGATGACCCCGAAGAATCCCGCCAAGAAAAGGAAAAACGAAAAAGAGCTGCTTCTCGCGCTTTATAACTCGATGAATGCGGAAGGACAAGAAAAGCTATTACAGCTGTCGCAACGCCTGGTGAAATTAAGCGAGCTGACACAAGAAGAGCCCGCGCCAATCAACGGCGTGATGACCGAAGAATTTGACGAGGCGGCAAAAGACGCCGTATGCAAAACGGTGGACCGGGCGAATGTGCTAGGCTTACCCCGCGCCTATACAGACACCCCACCGCGTCCGGTTGTCCCCGTTATCGTGACGATCCCAGAAAGAGAAAACCATGCCTAATCAAGTAGAATCAACCAGCGGTGACATGACGTATGATCCCGACGCGTTGTTCGATGCGATCATCAAACAACTTAACCTGAGAAATGATGCGGGGCTCTCTCGCATACTCAACGTGGCACCCCCTGTCATCAGTAAGATGGGTACGTTTAAACAAACGACATGAATCTCCCACAGAATTGATAAATTAGGCTTTTTTTAATGTGGGGTGATACTTTTCATCTCCCGCGCATCTGATCGTCGCATACTGGGCGTTTTAAGCGGCCGTTTTAGCCGTAGCACACTCAATAAATTTCTCAGATTTTCTATGACAACTTGTCCTTTGGATCAAGAAGACCGAGCGAATCAAGCATTCGATCATCTGAGAAATCAAATTCGCCATGCAAATTAAAGTGCTGCCAAGTAACCACCGAACCATTGCGAATCGCCTCAATCAATTCAGCTTTACGTGTTTCATCGGTCTCTTCGTCTAATGCGCGCGTTAAAAAAAGATAATTCCAACAGATGATGGCATTTTTGATTAACCGACGACATCCTTCAGCGATTTCCTGATCTTCTTTTTCGCTTTGAATGAACTCATGATTGTGACCGAACGAAATTGCCTTGGCAAATTTATGCGAGCCTTCCACCTTGTTGAGCTGCTTTTCAATTGACTGTCTCAGTGCTGGATCGTCGGCATATTTTAAAATAAATAGTGACTTGGGGAGTTTGCCGAATTCCTTCAATGCCTGATACAAAGGATGTTGTCGAGAATATGAATTTAGGCGCTTAAAGAGTTGTGATGCTGTTGCGACCTTCAAGCGAATGGTAGCGATGAAACGTAAAATTTCGTCCCATTGCGATTCAATTATAGCTTCACGAATAATACGGTGAGGAAGCAATGCAGTTTGTCCTAAGTCTTCGTAAAATTTTCGGTTCTTGAAAGCATAGAGCTGCTGACGACCGACACCCTTAATGCGCGGTGCAAACATCGACTTCAATAAGTAAGTTGAGCCGAAGATAATTTCAGAGAAGCCATGGGTATCGGTTGAATGAATATCGCTCTTGATCACATCGTTATGCATCAAGCCATCGATCACATAAGCTGCTTCTCGCTCCGCAGAAGTGATGACGGTCGAATGCCACAACAAATGGCGCATGTCGATAAAACTAATTACACTGACACCCTTGTCCTTCCCTAAATATTTGTATGAGTAATTGGCATTTAAGGAGTCTACGGCCACTTCAAATTTCTGCCCATCACTCGATGTATGCAATACGTCTGACTTTTGCCGATAGAGATTGGGCAGCTCCATTCGATCCACAAACTGTAAAATGCGATCATTGGCACCGTGAATATTCGCTAAGGAAAAGTACCAATTAACTGCAGTATCGAGTTCGTTCTCGTTAATCTGTTTGGATATCTGAGCAAGCTTTCTGTGACCAATGTCGCAGCCATAACCGATAATGCCGGCGAAGAAGACTTTCTTGTGTGGCTTCACGGGTTGATATTTAGGTTGCCAATGTTCGAGTTCATCAAGAAAGCCCGTGGTTTGATCAACAGTGGCCAAGACCTCAAGCAACGAAATGTATTTTCGATCTGGGAAGAATGTAGATAGCGATAGCGCGTCTGTTTCATCTAGCTTCGGTGTGGTGACATGAAAACTGCCATTTGTGCGCAGCTTGAGAAATGCATTTTCACCTGCTGTGAAATGCGCATTGCTCTCCTCGTATTGTGCATCGAGCTCAACGTTGAGAGATTGTAAAGTGGCTGCGCAATCAGTGAACTGTTCGAGCTGTGCGCGCTGCAAATACATGTCGCGACCGATATCCCATTCCGATTTCGGAATGAGGTAATCGTCTAATGAACGATATTTTTCTGAGTGAATCAGATTTAAGGCACCAGACTTGATAGCATCGGCGATCGCTATATAGAGCAACACCTTGTAAAGTGAAATGCGAAATTTTCCGTTCTGTTCAGTGACGACTACACACTCCTCTTGTGATAGAAATGTAATGGGCGCATTCTTGTCGATGGCACCGCTCTTTTGCTGATAATGCAAAACGGCTTCAAGTAATTCCGGCTTTCGGCAATGCGGATCGAATTGTACCTGACGTACAATTTCTGCGACGCGATTCTGCAACTTTAAAGACTGCTGTTCAAGCAGGGCATAATAATCTTGACCGCGATGAATGGTAGACATACTTTTTTTGAACGTGTCAATCTGCTTTTCAACCTGTGTTTCATTCCGCTCCTGCGCAGAAAGCATAGTATCAATCGCTGCAACTTTTTCACTGTCGCTCAAATTAGCATCGGCAATGATGTACTTGATTGACGATACAGTTCCAATGATGCTCTGCCCAAGCCGATCAGCGAGGATAAAAAATTTTTCCTCACGATGTTCACGATCTTGATAATAGGATTCCTTGTGCGCCTTCTCGGCGATGTTGAGCGATGACTGCACAGCAAACAATAATGTATCTATCAGCGTATCGTTGAGTTTGTATGTTTGAAAAACGATGAACGCAATTAAATGCAAATACCGATCACCAGTTGCTCGACGTGAAACTTGCGGTATCTGAAATTTGATCACGGAATGGGCATAGTGACGTATGCACTCATATCGCAACGCAAGTAAATCTATAATTGGTTTTAGATCGAGATAGAACGCCAGCAAAGTTTCCAGGTCCGTCAGATTGACCTTTATCTTTGATGGCTTGGTGGACTGGAATGGTTTTTTAAGAAAAGTTAGAGAGTAACGTCGACTCTCGTCATTTCCAGTTTTGGCGTGTTTTTCCAGAAGAGAATCCAATTTGCTGCGTTGTGATTCGGTCAGCCGTGCATTAATAATTGCACCTAGTTCCTGCTGATAAGAATTAATCGCTGCGACCACTAAATCGGCTAAAGTGTTGTAACTTGGCAGTGTAATTTTTCTGTTCGTCAGTAATTCAATCACTTCGAGCAGAACCAGTTTGGGTCGGAACTGAACGCGTACCATCATCCTGATTTCGTTGACTGTGAATGATTTCGCTGTGTCGTCGAAGGGGTTACACCCGAAGTGATTCAAAATTAAGCGCTGGTGTCTGGCAAAGGTTTCATAACTGTATGCGGTTGGATGAACGTCACATGATTTCACTCCAATTTGTGCAGCGACGAACTCAATGTCAGCTTGGCGAAATTGACGAGAAAAAAATTGACGACGTGCTTTAAAGTATCCTGCTGCCAAAATAAAGCAAACTTTATTGGTCGGTGTTCGCATACTCTCCATCAGGTCGCTAAACATTAACGGGGCAAAAAAGAAATTGATACGCTCAGCGTTACTAAATACTGGAGGGGAATCGAAACTCTCCTGTTCCAACGTATTGAAGATGTTCATTCTGGCCATCAGGTAGTCTCGCGAAATTAAAAATAAGGGGCGAGATTCTATCCTGAATTACTGGCTGTGAATTCATTTTTAACAAGAGTTCGAAAAATTAAGACTTATCAGAATGCGCGACAATCAACGATAATGTCCTAGCCGAGGGGAAAGTATAGATTGGGACAAAAAAACGGCTAATTTATCAATTCTGTGGGAGATTCATGTCGTTTGTTTAAACGCACCCAATAGTCGTTAATGCGACGGAACCTATGATCGCGCTGCCGATATTCAAAGCCTGCTCGCCACCGCTAAGGCGAATGACATCGAGCCTCTGGCCTGGCTTAAAGATACTTTGGAAAAACTGCCTACCTGCAAGAATAATCGCATCGATGAATTGCTGCCGCTGCGATTGACACCAGCAAGTCACTGATTGTTTAGGTGGCTCCGGTGGACCCTTACGCTTTATCGAGATTTCATTTGGTAAATCAGATTTTAGTGGACATTTCCTATTTGCCATGTAAGATGCAGAGCCTTTGTAAAAAATTGTCAAAATGTTTCTTTGTGGAGATTATTCCGTGTGAAAATGATTTAACCAAGCGATTTTAGCTATTTTTTTCATAACGAAAACACCCATTTCCACTTTTAGAAACCGTCAGTTCATCATGCATTCTGATTTTGCTCTATCGCTCA
>JANYFV010000039.1 GCA_025359635.1 Undibacterium sp.
GGCATCTAACTTATCTGAGCTTGTGTAGCCAGCGACAGAATTGTCGATGGATTTATTTTCGGAGTGTGTGTAGGACAGGTTGTAGTCAACCGCCTTTAATGTCCCCTCGATTCCCATCGCGACATGCTTAGCTTGTGTTTCGTATCCATCAGTGCGGCGGCCTGCATCAACCAAGCGTAAATTCATGCTCGCTTGGGTGACAGTGGCTGGATCGATACCTAACTTAACCAAGGCAGGGATGATAGAGGCTTTGTACAAAGCACCGTTGGTATCTACGCCCAAAGGTTGTGCCGGAGCAGCAAAAGCAGCAGTGCTGGTGAATTTAGTGTACATCGCCTCGGCAAAAAACTTCATATCCGAGTTGATGTTGTAATTAACTCCACCGAAAAAACCATCGCGCTTCAATTCAGGCGTGATCTGTACTGTTGCTGCATAGTTAAAGCGGCAGCGATTGCCAACTTTGAATGTGTTTTCTGCGGTACAAGCACCAGAATTGATCAAGCCCGGGTTGAAAGAAACAGACGACAAGCCGCCAGATCTGTCAACGGTGACGTTAGCTGGAATTGAGTTTCCACTTGTTTGATACAAGGAATAACGTTGACCACCTTCAGTAAACTGAACGACGCCGCCTTTTGCCGTGAATGAACGGTCAGCTGCATTTAATTCAGCTTCTTTATCATGGCTAAATGCGAGCAGAACGTTGTAGCCGTCTTTATTCAGATCGCCAAAACCTTTAGAGATGGCAACATTAGAGGTCGCACCTTTAGCAGATTGCTCTGGGCGGCTGTAAGTCAATTCAATATTAAAATCTTGTTGATTTTTCTTCAAGATGAAGTTGACTACACCTGCGATTGCATCAGAGCCGTACAGAGCTGAAGCGCCATCAGTCAGAATCTCAACACGCTCAACGGCGGAGAGAGGAATACTTGCCAAGTTAACTGCGGAACCTGTGCTATATGGCGCAATACGACGACCATTTAACAACACCAGTGTGTAAGCAGTACCAATGGCGTGGATAGATGCAGTTTGTACACCACCGCCGCCGCCGTTAACTGAAGCAGAAGAAGTTAAGAAACCTTGCATTGATGGCAAAGATGCCACCAAATCAGCTACAGTTGTTGCACCTGTCTGCTCGATTTGTGCTTTAGATAATGTCTGAACTGGCAAAGCGCCTTCAACCGCAATGCGTTTGATAGAGGAACCAGTAATTTCAACACGCTGAACTTCTTGTGCTACCGCAGCTTGAGTCATTACACCCAAACCCACAGCAACACCACCTGCAAACATCAGTCGCACTGAACGGGATAACATTTTTTCTACCATGATGATGAACCTCCAAATAAATTTTGTTGAATTAATACTACTTGCCTTATGGGCTTATCACTAAAGCTAGTTTTTTGATATTTGCTTATGACCCATACATGAAAACATTTTTTCAAATCATGTGTCAATGTTGTGGCTCTTTGGATTCTCAAAAAAACAACAGGTTTTTAGCAAGCATAAACCTGAAATTTTTGACCTGAGAATATTGCGGTGCGGTGCATCAAAATAGGGATTGAAGTTGCCGCGGTGTCAATCTGTTAATGATTAAAATCCGTGTTGATTAATTTTTAATCTCGCACAAGATTTAATTTTTATTTTCGAAAATTGATGACTCACAAATTTGGCGGATGAGGCTATTTAATCTCGTCAAAGATTGGTTATTGGTGAATACTTCGATCGGGAATTTTATATTTTTCATTGTCTTTTTTAAAATTCAACTGCGATGCCGCCCAATAATGGGGCGAATTAGATAAATAAGAATTTTTTCACTTAGATTATTTTTATCATTGAATTTTTGTATGACACGATTTATTGCATTAACTTCCTCCAGGGAAAAGTTTCTCATAATCGCTAATTCGCCATGGAAACATGGAAAAATACTGAGATAGAATAAGAATTTATAAGGTTTTATTTTAAAGTAGGGCGGCGTGTTTTTACGATCACTAAGTTTTACACGCACCATTATTTCTAAAACCACCGCAAGGTTTGGAATGAGCTAGTTTCAGCGTACGCTTTTTATGGACGAGCAGATTGCATAGAATGGTATGGATTATTAGATTCTCAAAGCGCACTAATTTGTGGAGGAGAGTGGTATTGGTGTCGCAATCCGTGAGTAATTTTCCATCATCAAAACTAGGTCTTGCAGTTCGTGTGCGGTTTTAAGGTGAGCGTTTACTCGCGCTTAAGCTTCGCGAGGGCGGCGATGGTTCAGTTCAAGCAGAGACGCGAAGGGAAGATTGAAGTCATCGTACTTCAGTACGCCAGGCAGATCAGATTAATTAAGTTCGCAAGCGCAAATTAAATTAATAGTTTAAATCGTTTTGGAAAAATAAAGGCAACGCCAGTCCAGTTAATGGATGAGGTTGCCTCCTAGGGTTTGCATTCATTTGCCTCTATTAACATTACATACGCTTGGATGCTTCTTTCTTTACTTTTTTCGCTTCTTTTTTTTCTTTTGGGGATTTAGCCGGTTCTTTCTTGGTGGCTTTTTTACTGTCTTGGCTTTTGCTCATGATTGACTCCATTATGTTGAAAATGCGGTGAGGTGAAACATAATTCCTTGCTCGCTTACCACTTGATTATAGATCAATCACGCTAGCTAGCGCGCATCTTGGTACTATTCGGTGTCACAAAAAATTGGGCGATGAATCGCTCGATTGCACAATTTACAATATTGAGTCCTTTATTAATTAATGAAAACACCAAAAAGAATTCAAGCACTAGTCGAAGAAGGCTTGGTCGATGAGGTTTTGCGCCAGCTAATGAGCGGCAAAGAGGCTACCGTTTATGTAGTGCGCTGCGGCGAAGAGATTCGCTGTGCCAAGGTCTATAAAGAAGCTAATCAACGTAGTTTCAAGCAAGCAGCATCGTATCAGGAAGGGCGTAAGGTCAAAAATAGCCGGCAGGCACGTGCGATGGAAAAGGGCACGCGTTACGGACGCAAAATGCAGGAAGAGGCATGGCAAAACGCCGAAGTTGATGCACTATATAAATTAGCGGCGGCGGGCGTTAAGGTGCCTAAACCGCATATCTGCTTTGAAGGCGTGTTGCTAATGGATCTGGTGACAGATGCTGATGGTAACGCCGCACCCCGATTAAATGACGTAGAGCTGACGAGCGAATTGGCCTTGGCCTACCACGCACAGTTATTGCATCAGGTGGTGTTGATGTTATGTGCTGGTGTGATTCATGGTGATTTGTCTGAATTTAATATTTTGGTAGATCATGAAGGTCCCGTCATCATCGATCTGCCGCAGGCGATTGATGCTGCGCACAATACCGAAGCGGGTGTGATGTTAGAGCGCGATGTCGCCAACTTGGCGACATACTTTGCGCAATTCGCACCTGAATTGGCTGCAACACAGTATGGTAAAGAAATCTGGAAACTCTATCTAGCTGGACAGTTACGATCAGACACCGTGCTCACAGGTCGTATCGCAGCGCATAAACGACCAGCGGATGTCGGCGCGGTGATGCGCGAGATTGAACTTGCACGCAGAGAGGAAGAAGAGCGCGTGCGCTATCAGCAGGAAGTGTAAAACACTCAGCAAGGTAGTATCGCTGACTTATTGTGTTGGCGCTGCGGCTTCCTTGATCTTGTTAAGGCTAGGCGCTACCAGTTGCCAGATCTGCCAGACCGAAAGGGCTTTTTTTAGTAGCGGGATTATCCGGCGCGGTTTGATGATAGTGACAAGCAAAACACCTAAACCAATGATGGGGCGTTGCGCCAGTTTTCCGGCGATTTGCACTCCCATATCGGCGAACGCTAATGACTGTTTTAGCTGCTGCCCATGCAATACCAATAGCATGCGTTCGGCCTGACTTTTTGTGACCAGTGCCTGACGGCGTAGTTTGAGTTTTTCTGCAAGTTTAGACA
>JANYFV010000041.1 GCA_025359635.1 Undibacterium sp.
CAAACTAGTCTCCTGCAAAAGTTTTTTGGCAAACAACAAACGCTGGGTTTGCGCGAGTTCGATTGGGCTAACACCAAACTCTTGCAACAACACGCGGCGCAACTGGCGCGAAGATAATCCCACTTGCTTCGAGAGTTGTTCCAGATCGCCATCATTGAGCGCGCCAGCAGTAATTTTTTGCCACACCGCAAATGCCAGATTTTGTTGCAAGGCATACGGTGCAAGTTCAGGACGGCAACGTAAGCACGGCCGGTAACCACACGCTTCAGCCGCCGCCGCTGAAGTAAAAAATACGCAAGAAGAAGCCCGCGGAGTCTTCGCGCTACACACTGGCCGGCAATAGATACCCGTGGTTTTCACGCCAGTAAAAAAGACCCCGTCAAAGCGCGTGTCTTTGGCGACCACTGCGCGGTAATATGCCTGCGTTTCTGTTCCCTTAACAATGGTCGCTATTGAATTTGTCATTATTGCTGCTTTCAAATCAAGATATCAAACCTACGCGATATCTCAAAAAATTTGTTCATCATAGTTTTTCCTTTATACGGTAAACCTCGGTCATTATCTAGCCGTTTTCGGACAGACAAATATTTCTTCATTTTTTACTTGTGATATTTTTTACCCGAATTTGCAATTGAGTTGAAAAGGCTAATCCGCAGGCTTTTACGAAATCAGCTACACTGCTTTTCCTAGGCATTTACCTTTCCATTTGCCCACTTATTACGAATATCACTATGCGCTCATCTAGCCCTGATCTAAAAACTGTCCTCATCGCTAGCGGCTTTATTTTGACTTTGGCGATGGGCGTACGACATGGTTTTGGCTTTTGGATGCAACCTATCGCACAGGCGCATGGCTGGACGCGCGAGACATATTCGCTGGCCTTGGCGCTACAAAATCTGATGTGGGGTGCATTTGGCCCTTTTGCCGGAATGGCCGTTGATAAATTAGGTACTGCGCGAGTGATCGTGATTGGCGCTTTTTTGTATGCGGCCGGACTCTTGTGGATGGCCTTGGTTGATCAGCCCATTTTATTTGTTGTAGGTTCGGGCGTACTGGTAGGGGCGGCGCTGGCCTGCACTGGATTTAGCGCCGTCAGTAGCATCATAGGCCGCACCGCACCTGAATCCAGGCGCTCGTGGGCTTTCGGCATGTCGTCAGCCGCTAGCTCATTCGGTCAATTTCTGATGATGCCGGTTGAGCAGCAGATGATTAATCATACTGGCTGGCAAAATGCTTTTTATTTGCTGGCAGCACTGTTGTTGCTGGTGATGCTGCCCATGGCCTGGAGATTACGCGAGCCAACCATCGTTCATGCAACTGGGCCGCAGCAAAGCATTATGGAAGCGATTCGCGAAGCCTTTGCCTATCGTCCATTTTTGTTGCTACTTGCCGGTTATTTTGTTTGTGGTTTTCAAGTCGTGTTTATCGGCGTGCATATGCCCGCCTACCTCAAGGATAAAAACATCCTTGATCCGAACGTTGCGGTGGTGTCGCTGGCATTGATCGGTTTATTCAATATTTTCGGCTCGTATTACGCAGGTAAACTTGGCGGAATTTATCCAAAGCGTTATTTGTTATCATCGATTTATTCAAGCCGTACCATCGTCATCGCGCTATTTTTACTGGCACCCTTGTCGAACTATTCAGTGTATGTTTTTTCAGCAGCAATGGGCTTGTTATGGCTCTCGACTGTGCCATTAACCAACGGCGTGATTGCCGGCATTTTTGGCATGAAATATTTATCCATGCTATCTGGTTTTGTCTTCTTCTCGCACCAGGTCGGTAGTTTTATGGGCGTTTGGTTGGGCGGTTATATTTTTACCAAAGCCGGAAATTACGATGCGGTCTGGATGGTCACGCTGGTACTGGGTGTCTTTGCTACTGTAATCAATTTGCCCATTAATGAAAAACCTATCGTGCGCCAATCCGTATTGGCAACTTAATCGGCTAGCAAAATGACGAGGTATTTTTCGCAGTATCGTCGAGTTTGGCTTATCGCCATTTTAATTTTGATATTAGGCTTGGCATTTCTAGCGTATTTGCAGCCATCGTTCATTTTGGATCTGGCAAATCGTTATATTCTTTGTTAAGAGTATTTCTAGGTAAGAACAAAAAAGGGAGCCTGAGCCCCCTTTTTTTATCGGATAAGATCGACGTGTAATTTATTCTAGCTTCCAGACAAAATCCACTTTCGCCCAGAGCGCGTCTGGTTTTCCATCTTTACTGCCGGGTTTAAATTTACATTGTGCCAAAGCCGTCAGCGCAGCCTTATCTAAACTCTTGGAGCCGCTCGACTTCTCTACTTTCGATTCTGTTACTTTACCATCCACCGCAACCAAAAAACCCATACCCACAGTGCCGGTTTCTTCATTCATCAAGGCGGCTTTTGGGTATTTAGGCGCATCACATGTTTTCATGTCGATGACAGGAGAAACGTCTGCGGCAAAAGAAGTCGCCGACGCTGCAAGCAAACATACTGTGGCAATCAGAGGAAAACTAGCTTTCATAAACACACTCATCGTTATTCATTCATTAAAATATTTGGACAAAGTTGGCAACTTCAGGTTCAAATTTTATTCTTTAAAGGCCCAAACAAACTCCACTTTTGTCCACATTTGCTCTGCTTTACCGTCTTTTGTACCTGGTTTGAATTTGCACAAACTAAAGGCTGCCAATGCTGCTTTATCCAGGCTCTTAGAACCACTGGAATGCTCTAACTTCGCCTCTACGACTTTACCATCGGCAGCGACCAAAAATGCCATCTGAACCGTGCCTGTTTCTTCATTCATTAACGCCGCTTTTGGATATTTCGGCGTTTCGCAAGATTTACCGTCACGAATCGGGGTGACGTCTGAGGCAAAAACCGCAGCTGATGGTACAAGTGCGCAAACCACTGCAAGGATAGACAAATATTTTTTCATACAAAATCTCCTTTTGGTATTTACGGTTAAAAAAACTAACTTGACCAGCTAAGTTATCAGCATCTATGCAAGGCGCTTAAAATTCTTCCCAGTCATCATTGCTCGCGGCCGCACTTGCTGCTTTTCTTGGTGCTGGTTTTGCAGACGCTATTGATTTAACAGCCATCTTTGGTTTTGCTTTGGTCGATGCAGGCGCCGGTGCGACACGGCGAACTGGCGCTGCCGATGGCTTCATTGAAAACCCAGATTGTTCACCCGCATTAAGTTTAAATATGCTCACGACCTTCGCTAATTCCGACGCTTGATCTTGCAAGCTTTGCGCTGCTGCCGCTGCTTCTTCAACCAGAGCTGCATTCTGCTGCGTCATGCTATCCATTTCAATGATCGCATGATTCACTGCCTCAATACCTGAACTTTGCTCTTGGCTCGCCGCACTAATTTCAGCAATGATGTCTGTAACATGCTTAACGCTCGATACCACCTCATCAATTGTGACACCTGCCTGGCCAACTAATTTAGTGCCGATTTCTACTTTTTCTACCGAAACACCAATCAATGTCTTGATCTCTTTCGCCGCTGCCGCACTACGCTGTGCTAAATTACGTACTTCAGACGCTACAACCGCAAATCCACGCCCTTGCTCACCAGCACGAGCCGCTTCGACGGCCGCATTCAAGGCCAAAATATTGGTTTGAAATGCAATCCCATCGATGACGCTGATGATGTCAACAATCTTCTTCGACGATTCATTGATCGAGCTCATGGTATCAACAACTTGCGCTACCACCACGCCACCCTTACGTGCAACTTCTGAAGCTGAGGCCGCCAGCTGATTCGCTTCACGTGCATTGTCCGCATTTTGTTTAACGGTACTAGTCAATTCTTTCATTGAACTAGAAGTCTTCTCTAAGGAACTCGCTTGTTGTTCTGTGCGTCCGGATAGATCCAGATTACCACTGGCGATTTCGCTAGAAGCGGTAGCGATCGTGTCGGTACCAACGCGAACTTGCCCGACAATATTGACCAAACTATCGCGCATGGTTTTCATTTCTGCCAACAAGCTGGTTTGATCACCACTTTTAGTTTCGATAACCGCCGCCAAGTCACCAGCCGCAATCTGCGCCGCAATCTGCGCGGCATAATCTGGTTCGCCGCCAAGTTGCCTCAACAAGCTACGAGTGATGAGAACGCCAGCGATGATACCGAACAACAAAGCCAAGCTCCCTAACACCAACATCAAGGTACGTGCTGAAGCAAACGCAGCTCTCGCTTCTTCTGCAACAAGCGCACTTTGCTTATCTTCTACTACAACCATTTCATCTAAACTATCCAGCCATTTTTTTTGTACCGGACGGATTTTTTTGATCAAGGCGATGGTAGCCACTTCCGGATTATTCGCAATCCCTAATTCCTGGGCTTTGGCCGGCAAAGAGGCCGAGGCTGTTTCTTGTTCCTTAATTTTGAGCAACAGGGCTTTTTCTCCCGCTGTTGTGCTGCTTTCTTCGGCAAACATTTTGGCAAGCTTAGCCTCTGCATCACCATATTGTTTTGTCTGTTCTTGAATTTTCTTCAAATCCGGCGCCATATCGTCAGGATCGGTGAGCAAAGTCAAATTGCGCAGAGATACCATACGATCATAAACAATCGCACGCATATCGCTAACCAAACGGGTTTCTACATTACTGACGTTAACAATTTTTTCCAGGCGGGCCTGAATCTGCGCCATGCGCGTAATACCCAAGATCGTGATGGCCATTAAAAACAGCAACACCAACGCGAAGCCAAGTCCCAGACGTTTTCCGACTTTCATTTTTGCAAAATTCATGTTTTGTATGCGCGATATAAGAAAATTAATTAACCTTACTCAACGACAGAGCAGGAAGCAAAAAATAGATCATTTGATCAATAAATGTATAAAGGTATAAAGGTAGTGACTTGATATCATTACTTTTTTCTAATAAAAAACTATGCTTTTACTACGTGCATTGAAGTCTGATATTGAAGTTCTAGGATATACGTGATTTGTTCTGGCTGGCAAGGAAATTTTTCCTTCAAAGCTTCTTATAAATTCATTTATAACAATAAATTTGATAAAAACCTTTCTTTTTTACGTTTCTGATGAATAAATTTGAGAATAAAGCGCGCAATATTATTCAATAAATATTTTTTTCGTATTGAAATACGGCATTCATTTATAACAAATTATTTTCAATCTTTGAGTCGTCATTTTTCATTAAAAATTATTAGACTTTTTAACAAAAAACATTAGCTCTCATTGCATGGATGTAGAACATTTTACTATCACTTATGTGCTTTTAAATGCAGCTAACCCTTGCGACATTGCGGTAATCATCTGGCGCTCCGCCAAACTTAAATGCGGGTGCCAGATATCAAAGATCAAGACGACGCGTAATTTGTCACTGTTATTCCATGCTTCGTGTTCTATGGTGTCGTCAAATACCATAGCTTTG
>JANYFV010000045.1 GCA_025359635.1 Undibacterium sp.
CCTCGGTGGTCGCCGTACCCTTGTTGCATGACGGTAAGCTCAATGGCTTGATCGAGATCGGCAGCCTCCAGACTTTTACCGCTGCACAATTAGACTGGCTGGAGCATGCGGCCGAAGCCATCGCCATCGCCATCGATGTGGTGCAAGCGCGGCGCCGTGTCAATGAGTTGCTCGAGCAAACTCAGCAACAGACCGAGGAACTACGAGTACAGCAGGAGGAGTTGCAGCAATCAAACGAAGAGCTAGAAGAACGCGCGAATCTGCTAGAACAGCAACGTGAAGTGATTCGTGCCAAGAATCGCGAAGTTGAAGCCAGTAGCGTCCTGCTGCAACGCAAGGCCGAAGAGCTAGAACGTATCAGCACTTACAAATCCGAGTTCCTGGCGAATATGTCGCATGAGTTACGTACGCCACTCAATAGTATGCTGATCTTGTCTAGCCTGTTGCAGCAGAATAAAGGCGGCCTGCTGTCCGACAAACAGGTTGAATATGCCGCTACTATTTACGGTGCAGGCAAAGATTTGTTGACACTGATTAACGATATTCTTGATCTCTCCAAGATAGAGGCCGGACAACTCGATCTGCACGTTGAAGAAGTCGCGGTCGTCCGCTTGGTCGATGAGCTGACGGCGCTGTTTCAGCCGCTGGCAGAGCAACAAAAACTCAGCTTCAAGTTGCATATGACGGCTGGGGTACCGCCGGTGTTGCGTGCGGATGTCCAACGTACCCTGCAAATTCTTAAGAATTTGCTGTCGAATGCCTTCAAGTTCACCGCCAAAGGCGAGGTTTCTTTGAGCATACAAATGCCGGCGCCGGTTGCCAATCCGCTTGCGGTTGCGGCCATGTCTTTTGTGGTTTGCGACAGCGGCATAGGCATCGCCGCCGAGAAACAGGAGCAAATTTTTCATGCCTTCCAGCAGGCCGACGGTTCAACCAGCCGCAAATACGGCGGTACCGGTTTGGGGCTGTCGATTTCACGCCAACTGGCGCAGCGCATGGGTGGCCATATCCAACTACTAAGCGAACACGGACGTGGTAGTACCTTCACGCTTACCTTGCCGCTCAACGCTATCGACATGGTCGCCGTACCGTCAGTTGCCGTCGCGCCAACATTAGCTTCGTCGATGCCTACACCTGCTCCGATAGCAACGCGGGCACCGCCGCAGGTACTCACATCGACCGGCAGCACCGGGCATATCGCTGCGGTGGTGGAAGATGACCGTGATCGCGTGCGCGCAGGCGTCTCGCCCGGTGAAAGGGTTATTCTGGTTGTAGAGGATGACCCGATTTTTGCCAGTTTGCTGCGCGACACAGTGCGCGAACATGGTTTTCACGCCATTGTTGCCACCGACGGCGAAAGCGGTCTGGCGCTGGCTGAGGGTTACACGCCGAATGCCATTATTCTTGACGTGATGTTGCCGCAAATTGATGGCTGGGGTGTCATGCGCAGCATCAAAGACAATCCTCGCACGCGGCATATTCCCGTGCATTTCATTACCTGTCTGGAAGATAGGCAGAAGGCCTTAAACATGGGTGCAGTCGGCCTGGTGACAAAACCGGTCAGCGCCGAACAGCTCAATGAAGTGTTCATCCTGATACGCGCGGCGATAGACCAGACGGCCAAAAAACTGCTGGTGGTCGAGGACGATGAAGCTGAGGCAAAAAGTGTCGCAGCACTGCTCGAGATGAGTGGTCTGGATATCGTCATTGCCCATACCGGTAAAGAAGCGCTAGAGCGTTTACAGCAAGAGAGTTTTGATTGCATGGTACTTGATCTGGGTCTGGCCGATATGTCCGGTTTTGATTTGCTTGAGCATCTTAAACAGCATGGTAAAGGCTCGCAGATACCGGTCATCGTACATTCAGGCCGCAGTCTTTCTTCCGATGATGAAAGACGATTGCAGCAATACTCCGACAGCATCATCATCAAGGGCGCCAAGAGCCCCGAGCGCCTGCTCAATGAAGTGAGTTTATTTCTGCATATGGTAGAAACCACCTTACCGCCGGAAAAGCAAAACATGATCCGCCGGGCAATCGATAAAGAGGTGATGTTCGAACGTCGCAAGGTGCTGCTGGTAGATGACGACATGCGTAATATTTTCTCGCTCTCGAGCGTACTCAGCGACAAGGGCATGCAGATCGTCGAAGCCACCAATGGCATCGAGGCGCTGGCGGAATTAGAGGCACATCCCGACATCGATATTATTTTGATGGACATTATGATGCCTGAGATGGACGGTTATGAAGCCATGCGCCAGATCCGCAAGAATCCGCGTTTCGCCCGTCTTCCTATTATCGCGGTGACGGCCAAGGCCATGGCCAGCGACCAAAAACTCTGCCTCGAAGCCGGCGCCAGCGACTATATTGCCAAGCCGGTTGATCTCGATAAACTTTTTTCGCTGATGCGCGTTTGGCTCTACCAGGGCGGAGCGGGTGCGACGACGTGAGGGACGCGAAATGATAAATGAGGAAGACATCACGCATGTTGAGATGAGCTTGCTGGTTCAGGGGATACAACGCGTCCATGGTTTCGATTTTACCGAATATGGGACTGCCTCCCTACAAAGGCGGCTGGCACAATGGTTGGCAAGTTCGTCTTATGCCTCGTTCGGTGCGGCCTTGCCGGTGTTGCTGCGTGATCGTGCGCTCTGCATCTCGCTGGTACAGGGGGTGACTGTGAATGTTTCTGACATGTTTCGCGATCCGTTTTTTTTCAAAAAACTGCGTGAAAAAGTGATACCGCATTTGCTTACTTATCCGCATGCAAAAATTTGGGTGGCTGGCTGTGCCAGCGGTGAGGAGGTGTATTCGCTGGCCATCGTATTGCGCGAGGAGGGTATAGGCGAGCGTTGCCGGATCTACGCCACTGACCTGAATCAGGCGGTGTTGGAGCAAGCCAGGCAAGGTATTTTTCCGCTCAGAAATATGCAGCAGTACACGCGTAATTATCAGCAATCTGGTGGCAAGGCGGCATTCTCCGACTACTATGTGGCGCGCTACGAAAGGGCAATTATCGACCCTACGCTGGCGCGCAATGTCGTGTTTGCGGCGCATAATCTGGCGACCGATTCTGATTTCAGCGAAATGCAATTAATTCTCTGCCGCAACGTGCTAATCTATTTTAAATTGCCGCTCAAAGAACGTGTGCTTGGTCTGTTCGACCGCTGCCTGTCGGCTGGCGGATTCCTCTGCCTGGGGACCAAAGAGACTCTCGATGGTCGCGACATCGCAAACCGCTATAGAGAAGTCCATCCGCGTACCCGCATCTATTGCAAAAACTATGGTGACATTGCAGGAGTAAGAACGTAATGGATAGCATCGCATTTGGCGTCGCAGCGAGCAGTCTGCAACGCAATGACAGTCAACGTTTTCGCGCTGTCGTGCTGGGTGTCTCTACTGGTGGCGTCGATGCCCTGAAACGACTGTTGCCTGCACTTCCTGTTGCGTATTCTTTGCCCGTGCTGGTGGTGATACACCTGACTCCGGAGTCAGGTGACAGTCTGGCGCGATTACTCAATGACATGGCAGAAATTGAGGTCAAAGAAGCCGATGAAGGCGAGCTCATTGCCGGTGGAGTGGTGTATTTGGCGCCGGCCAATTACCATTTGTTGCTCGAAAGAGATGGCCAACTGGCGCTCTCTATTGATCCTGCGGTTAATTTTGCCCGGCCTTCGATCGACGTTTTATTTGAATCGGCGGCGGCTAGCTTTGGCGCTGCCGTGATCGGAGTCATACTTACCGGTGCGGCCAATGACGGTGCGCGTGGGCTAGAACGGATCAGGCAATTGGGTGGTTTCACTATCGTTCAGGAACCAGCCGATGCGGTCATGGATGCCATGCCAAAAAATGCTCTGGCGCTGGGGCCGGCCGACCGTGTCGTAACACTAGATGAATTGCCAGCTCTGCTCATTTACCTTGAAGGAGTCAATATGGCCGATGTTCCTACTGCTAAAGTACACTCGTTAGCTTCTGGCGCAAGTTCAACGGAGATAGCACAATGAGCGTCCCATCTGTACCGATACTGCTAGTCGATGATCGTAGCGAAAACATGATCGCCATGATGGCCTTGCTAGAGAGTCTGGAAGGACTTGAGATTGTTCAGGCAAATTCTGGCGAGCAAGCACTAGATTGCTTGCTTCAGCGCGACTTCGGCTTGGTGCTGATGGATGTGCAGATGCCTGTTATGGACGGTTTTGAAGCTGCCACGCAGATGCGCGCTAACCCCAAGACTTGCCAGGTACCGATCATCTTTGTTACTGCCGTGATGGATGGTTCAGATTTCGCTTTCCGCGGGTATGAGCTCGGGGCGGTGGATTATCTGGTGAAACCGCTCGATCCTGTCATCTTGCATGCCAAGGTACAGGTATTTATCAGCCTGTATCGCCAGCGACTGGCGATGGTCGAGCATGAACGTTATATGCAGCATGTCGAAAGCATGGTGGCCGAGCGTAGCGGGCGCAGAACCGCGCAAGACAAACAAATGCGCGTGTTGCTAGTGGACGATGTCGCGGCCAATCTGATCGCACTTGAAGCCCTGTTGGCGGAGATGGAAGAGCTGGTCGTGGTGAAGGCAAATTCCGGTTCTGAGGCTTTGCGCGCAGTGTTGCGCGATGAGTTCGTCGTCATTTTGCTTGATGTGCAGATGCCGGGTATGGATGGCTTTGAAACTGCAGAATTGATACGCTCGAATCCCAAAACCTCCTCGATGCCCATCATTTTTGTCACGGCGGGCATGAAGCAACAAAGTTCACTGGCGCAAGGTTACCAGCACGGGGCTTACGATTACCTGATTAAACCGCTCGACCCCACTATTGTCAGAAGCAAGATCAGGGTTTTCTGTGATCTGTATCGACAACGCCTGGAGCTAGAAAAACACAGCAATTATCTGGAAGTTCTGGCTGCCGACCGTACCGCTGAATTACAGCGCTCTACGCTAGAATTGAGCGAAAGCCGCGAGGGCTACCGGCGCCTTGCGGAAACGCTGGAGCTGGCCACTCGGGCTGCCAGCCTCGGCGTCTGGGATTGGAATGTGGTTAGCAATCATCTGGCGTGGGATGCGAGAATGTTTGAACTCTATGAGGTCTCGCCGCTTCAGTTTGCTAGCCAATACGAGACCTGGTTGGCACGCGTGCATCCAGAAGATCTGGCGCAATGCGATACAGCGATTAAATTGGCACTGAAAAACGAACAGACGTACGACATAGAATTTCGCATTGTTTTATCCGATGGAAGCTTGCGCGATATTAAGGCTGACGGTCAGGTGTTATTCGATGCGCACGGTACAGCACTGCGTATGACGGGGGTGAATTACGACATTACCGAGCGCAAACGCACTGCCGAGGAAGTCAGACGTCATCGTGATCATTTGCTGGAGTTGGTTGATGAAAGAACCGCCAATCTCAAGGCGATTGTCGAACATGCTGCCGACGGCATTGTTACCATCGATCAGCGCGGTGGAATAATCAGCTTTAATGCTGCCGCCGAACATATGTTTGGCTATCCCTCCGGTAGCGCTATCGGTCACAATGTCAGCATGTTGATGCCAGCGCCAGATCAATCTCAGCATGATAGCTATCTTCGGCAATATCATGAAACCGGGATTGCCCATGTCATTGGCAGCGGCCGCGAAACCATCGGTAAGCGTCAGGATGGCAGCGTGTTCCCGCTGTATCTGGCGGTCAGCGAGATTCGGGTGGCGGGGCAGCAGCGGTTTACCGGAATCTTGCGCGATATTTCGGCACAAAAAACTTTGGAAGCGAGCCTGATACAGGCACGTGAAGTGGCGGAAGCGGCCAATGTTGCCAAAAGCGTTTTCCTGGCAAATATGTCACATGAACTGCGCACCCCTTTGAACGCGATTCTGGGTTTCTCAACAATCTTACGCCACGAAGCCAACATTACGCCGCCGCAGCGCAAGACGCTGGATCTGATTAACCGTAGCGGCGAAAATCTTCTCAGCCTGATCAATGATGTGCTCGATATGTCAAAGATAGAGGCGGGAAGCCTGAAACTGGAAATCACAGCCTTTGATCTGAAGGAGATGATTTCAGATGTCATCGCACTGGTGCGCGGGCGTGCCGAAACCAAGCGTTTGCGCTTGACCCTGGATCCGGCAGAATTTTCACAGCTTTTTTTCGGCGATGAAACCAAGCTGCGCCAGTGTGTGATTAACCTGATCGGCAATGCCATCAAATTTACCGAGTACGGCGATGTCATGGTACGCCTGACGACTACCCCAACTTCTGGCCACGCTGCTACGCCAAAAAACTTCAATCTGGTGATTGAAGTGCAAGACACTGGCGTAGGCATCAGTGAAGAAGATCAACAGCGGGTGTTCGAGCCTTTTGTTCAGGTTGGCTCGCAAAACACTCAGAAGGGTACCGGTTTAGGTTTGAGTATTACCCGTAGACTGGTAGAGCTGATGGCTGGAACCTTAAGTGTTGAAAGTAAGCTTGGTGTGGGCTCATGTTTTCGCATTCAAGTTCCGATCAGTAGCGCGACAGAAACTACCTTGAATACCCACAGCATTGATCAGGCCAGAGTGATCGCTTTGGCTCCTGGTCAAACCGACTACCGCATTCTGATTATCGAAGACCAGATGGAAAACTGGCTGTTACTTCAACATTTGCTGGAAAGCGTAGGCCTCAATGTGCGCGTGGTTGAAAACGGTTTGTCTGGCATTGAAGAATTTAAGACCTGGCATCCGCACTTCATCTGGATGGATAGCCGCATGCCGATTATGGGCGGGATAGAAGCCACTAAACTTATCCGCACTTTGGCAGGTGGCACGGAGGTAAAAATTGTAGCGGTGACGGCTTCGGCATTCAAGGAAGAACGCGACGAAATTATGGCGGCAGGAATGGATGATTTCGTGTGCAAACCTTACCGTCAAGACGAAATTTTCGATTGTCTGACGCGCCACCTCGGTCTTGTTTTTATCCGCGAAGCGCAACTCATTGAGACCTGCCCGGATGTCTTTACTTTAAAACGAGAAGATTTTTTCGGGATACCTCAAGAATTGCGTGAGAGTTTGCGTATCGCGGCGGTAGAACTCGATCAGGAAAAGATGGCAGTCGCTCTCAAGTCTATAGAGCGGCACAATCCGGCGCTGGCAAAAGACATCGTCAGGATGGCAAATGTCTTCCGTTTTTATGAATTGTCTGAGCTACTTATCGATAACCCGCAGGGTTAACCGCCATTTGATATCTGAATGAAATTGAAAATCTCAGTTAAATTGTTTGGCGCGTCTTATCGATCTGAAGTAAAAGTTATCGCAACAACTTCAATTGATCTTCGGCATCGGATTTGCTCTTCTTGGACAGTTCTGGCTTAAACGAAAGTGCTTTTTCGAATGCCGCTATCGCCTTAGCTTTTTCGCTTAATGCCTGCCAACATTTGGCGACACGGTAGTAAGCAAAAGCGCTGGCATCAAGTACGATGGATTTTTCTAAATGCGGGATCGCTTCCTTCATTTTTCCTTGCTCCTGCAAGGCCTTACCCATACCGTAAAAGCCAGTAGCGTTATCTGGATAACGTAGACTAAATTCATGAAATATTCTTTCGCCATCAGAAAAGCGTTTGGCATTTACGTAGCCATGTCCGAGGTTGGACAATACGCTTCTCTGCATACTGGCTAAGGCCTCTACACCGCCAATATTGGCAGTTAATGCCGCCGCTTCAGCCTTGTCAAATTTTTCGTCCTTGAGGTCCATTGATGCTTGCAATAACGCACCTGCAGCAGGGCTAACTTTGTTGGTCTCAATAATGAAATTTTTTGCCTTGGATGTGCCGCCACCGACGATACCCGGCGCTTGTAAATAGAATTCCATTAAAGAGTTGCGCGCACTAAAATTTTTCGGGTCTAGCTCGACTGCCATTTGAAACGAATCTCGAATTTTACCGACATACCCCATCGCAGACATAAAACCACCACGCATGGCCTTGGTCCCCAAAACATTGCCTAAGGCTTCATGGCATTCAGAGTTTTTAGGATGTGCGGCGATACATTGTTCCGCTAATTTTGCAGCTTCATCGAGTCGGCTATCTTTTCCTTCATTGAGTATCAGTTCGGTTTTGACCACCAATGCGTCAGCGTTATTCGGCTCAACAGATAATTTTGCGGTTGCGGCGCGGTCGACTTCGACATATTTTTTTGCCTTGATCAGTGCCTCATATTCGTGCGCATTCGCAGCCGGTGCGACAAGTGCGCTACTGAAAATACTGGCGACAGTTAATGCTATCAGCAGTCTATGATGGGTGTGATTTGGTTTAGTCATAAGATATCCAGATATAGAAATGCTTGCGATTGAAATAGGTGTTCGTGTCACTTTAGCCTAAACGTATGCTAGTCCGTAAACGATGACATGCTATTAAGAAAATGTGAGATTTAATGAAAGTGCGTAGATTGGTAGTTTGGCGCAGAGCGAAACGAAATTCAAAATTTTAACGTCTAAGAAGATCTGCATTGAATCGGGCTCTGCATTTTTTCGGACGTGCACCATTGTCGTGCTGTACCGCAAGTGTTGGGCTACGTTTCACTTCACTCAGCGCTGCCCTACAGATGCCAGGGTCAAACTTGCTGCGATTACTTTCTGGTCTACTCGACAGCGTTTTCTGCTAATCTGATAGAAAACTTGCGTTGAACTAACTCGTGTATATATACTACGGACGTCTCAGTACATCTGAGCTTACTTTTTCCGTTCCGCTTATGTCATTTCGTTAAAGACCAGCTTGGATATAGGCGACGAAGGTAGGCTGTTCTTCTTTAGTCAAATTAGAAAATAAAATTCACGCTCATTTGGGCATGTTCCAATTCGATGAATTACATACCTCGACAATAGCCATGACAAAAGTAATAGCACAGATATCCCCCCTTGATCCTAAGTTGAACCACATCCTTGCGGCACTTCCGGCACAGGACTATGCGCGCATTTTGCCTGATCTTGAATTAGTTGAAATGCCTGTTGGATGGACGATGTCGGAATCGGGCGACCATGTAAATTTCTTGCATTTTCCGACTGCCGGAATCGTTTCATTGATCTATGCGCTAGAAGATGGCTCATCGAGTGAAACAGCATTAGTGGGCAAGGAAGGTATGGTTGGCATTTCGATTTTTATGGGCGGCGAGAGCATGCCCAGCAGTACGGAAGTGCAAAGTGCAGGCTTTGCCTATCGACTTAGCCGGAAAGTGATGAAAAGGGAATTTGCATTGGGCGGGCAACTGCAACATTTAGCGCTGCTATTTACACAGGCGTTGATTTGCCAAACTTCGCAAACGGCAGTATGCAACCAACACCATACATTAGATCAGCAACTATGCCGATGGCTGTTGATGAGTTCGGATAGATTGGATAAAGATGAATTGTTGATCACGCAAGAGATGATTGGCAAATTGTTGGGTGTTCGTCGGGAAAGCATCACTCAAACGGTTGGCCAGTTACAAAAAGATGGAATGATAACGCGCGCGCGCGGCCGGATTAATTTGGTGGATCGTGCTAAATTAGAAAAACGCGTCTGTGAGTGCTATGCGGTTGTAAATGAAGAGTATGAGCGCTTGCTTCCAAATCCGCATAGCAAAACGTGAATCAATGTACATAAATTCGCTAAGTAAATTATCAAAAACTACGTTATACAAATTCGCTTCTGGTAGATTCGCCGCCAACAAAATACCGTTTGGGTTGGTATTGCCGATATCTGAATTCGGAAAATTTTTAAAAAAAATTTAGAAATTCAAGCAAGCGCGTTTTGCATCATGCATGTGCCACACGAGCCCGCCTTGTTGCCGACGTGCATGGGGATGCTGCAGTGGCAGACTCCACTATTAATGCTACGACAAATTCAATACCCAATAGTCTGCGCAGCCTCATGCACCAGTTGCTTGAACAAATCATGCCGCATGCTGCTGATTTCTCCGTCTTTTATCGCGGCGAGAACGGTGCAGCCTGGTTCTGTGTGGTGGTGGCAATTGTAGAATTTGCACTTGCCAAGGTGCGGGAGAAATTCTGGGAAGGCGCGTTCCAACATGCCTTCGCTTAGGTGGTGTAGACCGAATTCCTGGAAGCCTGGCGAGTCGATGACTGCGGTGGGCTGGCCTTGGTGGGCGTCCATCTGGAACAGGCGAGTGAAGGTGGTGGTGTGTTTGCCGGTGTCTAGTGCGGCGGAAATTTCACGCGTGGCGATATCGGCGTCTGGGATGATGAGGTTGATCAGTGATGATTTGCCCATGCCTGATTGGCCGATCAGGATGGTGCTTTGCCCTTGCAGTAAATTCATCAGCAATTCACGCGTACTGTCTGGTTGGCCGGTGACTGAGACTTCGTGTACCGGGTAGCCTAGTTTGGCGTACAGGCCTACGCGTTCGCGCGCTTTTGGCAGGCTTGCCGTGACATCGATTTTATTTAAGATGATGTGGGCTTTGATGCCAGAGGATTCTGAGGCCACCAGAGCGCGCGAGATCAGGTCGTCTGAAAAACTCGGTTCGGTGGCAACCACCACGACTAGTTGCGTGAGGTTGGCCGCGAGCATTTTGGATTTATATTGATCCGAGCGATATAGCAAAGTCTTACGAGGCGTAATCGCTTCGATTACGCCTTGATTCTTCGAGGTGAGTTTGTATTCGACTACATCGCCCACTGCGACATCGCTCTTTTTACCGCGTGTCACGCAATGTAGTTTGATGCCTTCTGCCTGTACCAGATAGTGCCGGCCATGCGAGGCGATCACTGTTCCTGTGCTATTTTCTTGCTTAGTCATCAGGAAAAACTTTGCTGATAAATGCCGTCAACTTTGGCTGCGCAAATAAAATCATTTTCTGAGATGCCGCCTTTACCGTCATTGACGGTATGCGTATTAAATTTAATCACGCAACGGTTATACGTGACGATGAGTTCCGGGTGATGATCTTCTGCATGAATCACATACGCAATGGCGTTGATGAAGGCCAGGGTTTCGTAATAATTTTTAAACTGAAATGTCTTGACGATGCGCGGGCCATCTTGACTCCATCCTGGTATCGCCGCGAAATACATAGGAAAACTAGCTGGGTCTAAAGCAGTAGTAGTGTGATGCGATTTTTTTGCCAGCAGATCGGTGGTCTTGATCATGATGTTGCTCCATTCAGTTCAGGGGATACGCGCGTTGGTGCTTGTAGTAAGCGGCTAATGCGCAAAGAGGCCGGCGGATGTGAATCGTAAAAAGCAGAATGCAAAGGGTCAGGTGTCAGGGTCGAGGCATTGTCTTCGTATAGTTTCACTAGCGCGGCGATCAAATTATCGGCGTTGGTATGTTTGGCGGCGAAGGCATCGGCTTCAAATTCGTGCTTGCGCGAACTGATCGAGGTGAGTGGCGACAAAACAAAAGTAAACACCGGCAAGGTCAGCATAAACAGGATCAGCGCCATTGCATCATTCGATGCCAATAACATTGGCTCTACGCCTAAACCTGTATAAAACCAGATCTGTTGTTTTAAGAAACCTAGCAGAGCTAAAAACCCTAGTGACACCAAAAACATCACACCTATGCGTTTAACGATGTGTTTGAGTTTGAAATGACCTAGCTCATGCGCCAATACCGCTTCGATTTCCTCCGGCGCCAGGCGCGATAATAGAGTGTCGAAAAACACGATGCG
>JANYFV010000057.1 GCA_025359635.1 Undibacterium sp.
GATGACGAATAAATACACGATTTCACTATTTTACGATTTCACTAAGGAAGCGCGGATTTATTCGATTTCGTCGTCCTCGCGAAAGCGGGGATCCAGTTTTCAACTTATTCGCGAAGCGACATAACAGTTGTGTTTCGCACGAAGTAAATGAAAACTGGATCTCCGACTAAAGTATTCGGGGATGACGAATAAATCCGCGCTTCACTAAGTTTAGCTTTAAGCTAATAAGTAGCTAAAAGCAATTCCACATTGTCAGTTTTATCCTTCGTGACGAACATGGATTAGCGAAAAGTGCATCCGTCCGCGCCACAAATCCAATTGGACATCCCGGTTAAATTATCCTTGTGAATCACTATCCCGTCTTGCAGGCTTATTTTGTTCTGTGTCTTGCGCCGAAAAATCCTATGCCTTCGCTGGAGAAGCGGCCGTCGAGGCATAGATTTGGGTAATCCTGATGGGCTCTTTCTAGTAGTTGGGTGGCTATGCCTTGTCTGCGGAATGCTGCGTGGACGTAGATATTGTCGACGACATAGCGGTTTAGCCTGATTGGTCGCAAAATTAAGGCTGCTACTGAAATCTCCGGGGGCAAGACTACTTTGCTGGCTGGGTTTGCTGGCATTGCTTGTGTGTGCAGGTAACGGACAAAATGGTCGTTAGTGCTGACGATGAGATTGTTTTCTTGTAGCAGAATTTTTTCTACTCCGAGGGCATAACGCGCGAGCGCCGTGTTTGGATACGCTAGAAAAGGGAGAACGACATCGTAAGAATGCATGTCTAGCAGAACAGGCCCGATGATGGGCAAGCAGGATGCTAATCGTTGTTTTTGTTTAGTGCAGGTAGCGCGGGACACAATAATTTTCCATTGTTTGAATATGTATGATTTTCATTATATTCAACAGAAAGAAAATGGCTTGTATCAAGTTGTTGGAAAATGTTACGAAGTTTAAGTAAGGTGCAGAGTTAAACCGGAATGCACAATACCAGATTATGACGCGCAAAAAAAAGACGGCTCGCGCCGTCTTTTTTACACCAATCGAAAAATCTGATTAGTTAGATGCTGCACTATTGTTTGCACCGTTGACAGAACCGATGTTAGTGATCACACCTTGTGGATTAACCAGCAATGGCTGAACAGCCAATTTGCTAGTAGAACCAGTGATCAACAATGCGCTCCAACCTGCTGGCAAGCCCAATGCTGAAGTGACAGCATCTGTCGCCAACACGACTGAACCACCAGCTGGCAACGCTGTAGCCAATTTAGCAACAGTGCCAGTTGCACCAGTTGTAGAATTGTAAGCTGCACCGCTGATGTCTGTTGTCAGATTACCAGTGTTGATAACGCGCAGGTAAGTGTTGTAACCAGTACCCACTGCACCTGTTGTAGGAACAAAAGATGGAACAACAACAGAAGCACCGTTAGATGTCAACAGATAAACGTTAGCACCAGTCTGTGTCGAAGTACCTGTAGTTGCGCCAGCACCGATGACAGCACCACCGATTGCGTACTGAACATTGTAAGGAACTGTCTTAGTACCTGGGATAGAATAGCAAAGGTAGTTATTAGCTGTGGCAACACCAGTAGCTTCAGATGCGAACTTGACAGATTTACCATCAGTAGCGATCGTACCAACTGCAGTAATACTACCAATAGCACAAGTTTCAAGTGAAGCCAAATACGCAGTAGCGGTAGCAACAGAGAAATCACCAGTTGCTGAGAACACTGTAGTGCCCAAATCACCATTAGCCATTGCTAAACCAGTACCTGCATTGATCAATGTAGTATCAACTTTTACTTTTGTTACGCCCAAGTTGATCAAAGTTGTGCCAGCTGTTGGAGTCGTGCCGACAAAAGTTTTCAAACTTGTACCAACAGCAACTTGCTGAGCTTCTGCAGTTACGATGTAAGTAGCTTTAACAGCATTAGAATTGTAAGCAACTTGGCTTACTGCTTTCTTAGCAGTCAACAGAGTTGCAGATACCAATGGCTCAACAAAAGTTGTCACGCCAGAGAAATCACCAGCAGTAGTTGTGTAACCAACTGTTGTTGAAACGGTACCACCAACGCTTGATGCTGTATCCAGAGCAGTAAGTTTCGCTGTTGTGCCCAAGATATTAACAACTGTATTGGCTGGGAAACCGCCTGAACCAGCCAGATTAG
>JANYFV010000065.1 GCA_025359635.1 Undibacterium sp.
GAAAAAAATACAGGTTGGAAAAAATATGCTCACATTTTCTTTTCTGGTTTGAGTATGTCCTCCACATTTTTAATGTAATACCGAATACGATTTTCTCTCTTTGTTTCATTTTATAGACAGGTAACCCAAACATGAACTCAACCACATTAATCAACGTAGGCGAAGATGATGGCCACGACTCAATTAAGACTTGTTCAGGATTCGACCCTAAAACAAAAAAATACACTTGCTCAGTAATTAAATCCCATGCATTTTCTGGTCTTCACCAAATCATGTCCACGAACAAGGAAGCTTCGGCAGCTTATTCCACTGGAAATGAAGAATTCACGATCGCTGGTGATAATGCATTGGGAAAAATATTAGAGACTCGGTCCATTACCTACCCAACATCTTCGTTAAATCGTGTATTAGTTAATCATGCTCTGGTTAGCGCGGGTCTCGGTGCAAAAAAGGTGTTTCTCGTTACCGGTCTGCCGGTTGACCAATATTACAAATCCGGCCAACCACATTTGCAACTGATTAATGCTAAAAAAGCGAATCTGTCGATGCCTGTTACCAGCGTTAACAAATCATTGATCCCAGCTGAAATACAGGCAAATGAGGTGGTAAGCGAGGGACTATCTGCTTTTTTTGATGCCATGTTTAATGGCGACGGTTCCGTTAACGAGGAAATCAAAGAGTTGACTGATCGACGGCCTATTGCTGTTATTGATCTCGGCGGCAAAACACTTGATATTGCGACGATTAACGAAGGTGGTAATGGTGTTTATGCAGACAGATCTGGAACGGATTCAATCGGTGTGATTGCCATGAAACAGAAAGCAATTGAAATGATTAAATCTCAATTTAATTTGAATAATGATCCACCGTTGAAGTATGTTGACGAAGCATTTTTGAATAAAAAATACGAGCTGTTTGGCAAATCCGAGGACGTATCCTCTGTCATTGATGGTTGTTACCGTAGTTATGTCGACGAGATTAAGAATGCCTTTCAGAAACGCGTGGGCGACGGTTCCGATTTGGGTGCCGTCATATTTGTGGGTGGTGGAACCGCCCTTCTACAATTGGTTCTTGGCGAAGTCGTTTTTAAGGAGATTTATGCAGGACGAATCATTATTCCATCTGAACCAGAGTTTGCAAATGCACGCGGTATGTGGAAAGCGGCTTCCTACATTTTTAATGACGCTTCGATACATTCCGAATCAAAATTAATTTCAGCATAACCTTAGGAGTGCGTAATGAAACATCAAAAAAGAATGTATCTTGACGATTCGTCTGAAATCGAACGAATCATTTTGGCCGAGATCAATGCCCCGGGAATAAAAAAAGCTGATGTGTTGTTAGATCTTCTTAAATTAGGCATTCTAGCCAAACGCGTTGGTATCCATCCTATTGCTGGAGAATTGTCTATATTCCTGAAGTTGGAAGTGAAAAGTTGCTGTTTGTTTCGGAAGACTCGAAAACCGCAACTGGGAACAAAGTTGGAACTAACCTGGCTGATACCATGCAACAGCCAGCTTTTACTGAGGTAGCTCAATTACTTGAAGCAGAAAATGAAGTGGTGCCAGTAGAAAATTCAATCTATCGAAATAACGTTTCCAAAATCAGCCCTGTACTTTTGGATAATCTGAGAAAGCTTGCAAAAGGTAACTGCGTTTAATGTACGCGGACACATTAATAGAAACCTATTGGTGTGTCCGAAATAACTTGACCACTACTGCACTCACTCTATTTTAAAAAAAGAAGTGTTGATAATTATTTCAGTTGCTGAAAAAATATTCAATAGAATCATGTAGTTAATGGTTGTGACGCGCAAACACACTGTTGAGAATTTCCGCAAAATCGTGAAATTTCAATCAAGGCTTACATTCCATTTCTTTATTTGAGCCTTTATTTTTTCAATGTAGACGTCACGATGGATTGCCGTTTCACTATGATATGCACCAACGGCAATCCATGTGTTTCCATACTTTGCAATTTTCTTTCTCAGTAACCAAGCGCCTGTATAGACCGAAACACAGGGATCTCTCAAATCATCTTTCCTAATTCCATACTTCGCCAGTTCCGGAAAATGAATTTCATTTGTTCCAGTTAACCCGATATCGACAGTACTATTTGAATTTACGTTGATCGCGTTCGGATTAGACGAAGACTCAATTTGAACAATTGCCCGCAAGATCCATGGATTAACGTTATGGTATTGAGCCGCATCATCGATACAATCCGCATGAGCGAACAATGTCAATGATGTTAAGGCGGCTCCAAAAATATAGCGTGTGTACATCATTGTTATTTGCTCTTAACTGCCAATCTTGTTTCAATATCAGCCGCTACCAAATAACCAGGTACCTTAACGTTGGACGAAAATAGAATAGCCGGTGTGCCCATAATTCGCATTTTTTTGGCAAGTGCAAGATTTCTCTCAAGCGGAGTCTCACACTGCGATGCAGTAGGTATAGCAGTGTTGGCCGCCATAAAACTATTCCACACCTTCGATGGATTCGGAGAACACCATATATCTTGTGATTTTGTCTTGGAATCAGGCGAGAGTATCGGCAATAAAAATGTATAAATTGTGACATTATCTAGCTTGGCAAATTCGGGCATCAACTTTTTGCAGTAACCACAGTTGGGATCTTCAAAAGTTGCCATGACGCGTGAGCCATCTCCTTTCACCGTTTTAATTGCATCTGCCAATGGCAAATTGGCAAAGTCGAACGCACCAAGAATATCAGTCCTTTTCGCCGTCAAATTTGTTTTCGTTTTTGAATCCACCAAGGTGCCACCAAAAATGACGTAAGCACCGGTTTTATCTGTATAGAAAATTCCGTTTGGTGTAATCACCTCGTACAGCCCAGTTTCAGGAGACAAAATGACCTGTTCGATCTTCATCCCTTGCATAACACTGGATATGTTTTTTACGATGTCATCTGTGGATGATGCATAAGTCGATGCCGTGATAAACAACGCCGCCACGGCTGCAATGGTTTTACAGGTTTTCAATTGAATCCTCTGATATTTAGTTTTTGTACTTGTGCATTCAAGAAAGCGACTTTTAATTTACCGTCACATTAAAATGAACGGCAGTGCCAGTTGAATCGAAGGTGACTACCTCAACGGTTGCCGCTGCGACGTTCCCTGTCACCATTAATTGGTTTCCGACGACGGAGGCAGTTACCGCTGTTGTGTTTGCGGACGTCGCCGTATATGGAGCGGTACCTCCACCGATGGTGTAAGTCGCTCCTTTACCGATACCTATAACAACTGCGGCAGGCGCTGTCGTAAATAATGCATTGTTTGTTCCTGTCGAAACAACAGAAATATCCACGGGGATTTTCGCGCCATTTGCATCAAAAATATTTAATGTACTTACGCCGGCAATCAGAGCTGAAAGGGTAAGTGAACGATCAGAGATCAATCCAGTGACAACGGCTTGATTGGAACTTGTTACCGTGTACGGCAATACTCCTCCAAAAATTGTATATGTAGGGGTCGAGCCTGTCGTTAAAACGAGAGGTGTTGGCGTTGTAGTATAAAAGAGTTGCACACCATTCGTGCCGGAAACATTGACACTCAATTTGGTTGATGTTCCTGCGCTATCGAATACGACCACACTTGCATATCCAGACGACACACCATTAATTGTGAGAGACGATCCTGCAATGGTAGCAATAACCACGGCACTATCGCTACTTGCAGCGATGTATCCGCCCGATCCCCCGCCCACTGTGTAAGTATTTGTGTGAGCTTGAGCAACGCTAACTGCAGTTGGGGCTGCAATGTATAAAGTTCCACCTGTACTTCCGGTTCCTCCCGGCGTACTGACGGTCGTGTCAATTTTAACCGTATTTCCGGCAGTGTCTTGGACAAGAATTACCGCAGTACCTACGGAAGCACCGGTAATAGAAAAACTTGTCCCACTTATCGTCGCAATAGCAATCAAGGTATTACTGCTGGAAGCGGAATATGTTGTAAATTTCAAACCACCTCCACCTCCACCAACAGTAAAATTCGATGTCTGACCAGGGTTCAATGTGATTGTTGCTGGTGCCGATGTATAAATTGGTGTTGTCGTATTTGCGAGTGGGGTTGAATTGCCACCACCGGCCCCACAACCGCAAAGAGTAACAGCAACTAATAGACTGACAAAAAAACTTGCAATCACTTTCTTTGAATTTGCACCAATCATCATATTTCCTTATTTGAACTATTTATTTTAGGCAGGAATCTATTTGCATAAATTTCCTTAACCAATTTAATTCTCAATCCAAATTTGAAATTTAAGATTAAGCTCGATGAACTCAGTTTAGAGAAAAATAGATTCAGAGCGCCGTTAAATTGGCGAAGATTTTTATCCTGATTCAAAATTTTGAAATATCTTTTAATTGCGCCATTTCGAGGCTTGCATAAAAATATTTGACCGTATAATTAATTTAGTACCAAACGAAATACATAAATCCTTTTGAGAGAGAATAATGAAAAATAATTTTAAAAATATGATGTTAACCAGCATTGCTGCCTCATTGATGTTGGTTGGTTGTGGCGGCGGTGGAGTGTCTACTCCAGTTGCTGTTACGCCACCAGTGACATGCATCGCTCCACAAGTTTTGACAAATGGGGTATGTGTTACACCTGCTCCAACAGTCACACCGGCAAAATTGCAGACGAGCGTTCCGACGCCAACGTATCTTGCTGGCTCAGAAGAGCTGGCGGCATTCAATGAGTTCAATGGCTTTCGCAAGATGATGGGGCTGGGCTTGGTTGCTCAAAATGCGAAAATTGATCTGGCTGCGAAGAATCATGCAAACTATATCGTTCAAAACAAAATTTTTGCCCATGAAGAAATTTCAACAAACATCGGCTTTACTGGAATAAATCCTGATGATCGTATGCGATTTGCAGGATATGCTGCGTCCTACGGAGGTGAAGAACTTGGCTCAGCACCTAGCGGAAAAGGCGGCTTAACTGTAACAAGGATGTTGATGAACAGCATATATCATCGCGATGGCATTGCCTTTCAATTTATTACAGATCTAGGCATCTCCTTCAATTCAGGCGTTCAATTTGACGGGGG
>JANYFV010000128.1 GCA_025359635.1 Undibacterium sp.
GTCAGTAAAAGAAAAATAGCAGCGATGAAAATATTGCGCATGTTGATTCCATTTGGGGTTATTTGATGTGGAAAAGTCCAACTAGATTTTTGATTAAATGCAAAGCCTAGAGTGCCGATATTCCCGCGCAGACGCTCATCGTTCCCCACAACTCAAGGCAGTCATGTTTTTGACTTTAGCCCCCTCTCCCGCTAGCGGGAGAGGGTTGGGGTGAGGGTGGTTCACATACGAAAATGTGTATTTATATGGCGCTTTAAATGTTTTTTATTTTTTAGCGCCTGCGCTGCTCAGTCACCCTCATCCCCTACCCTTCTCCCGCTAGCGGGAGAAGGGAGTTTGATTGCGCCTCGTGCAAATTATAGTAAATCTTTCAGCTGGTAATAAAGCATACCTAACACAAGTGCTGGCGTGCGCATCAAAGGCCCGCCAGGAAAAGGGTGGTGCTTAATCTTTGCCAGTAAATCAAAACGCTCAGCCTGCCCTGCGATGCTTTCTGCGACCAATTTTCCCGCCATACCTGTCAATGCCAAACCGTGTCCGGAAAAACCTTGAAGGTAATACATATTCGTGCCTAACCTGCCAAAATCGGGCCCGCGATTCATCGTAATATCAACGAAACCGCCCCATGCATAAGGTACATCCAGATCTGAGAGTTGCGGGAACACATCGAGCATGCGCTTACGCATGCTGCCAATGAGATTGACCGGTGTTGCGGAACTATAACTGACGCGTCCACCAAACAACATGCGATGATCTGCCGTGGGCCTAAAATAGTCGAGTACAAAATTGGTATCGCAGACGGCAGAACGCTGGCGGATTAATGCGTCGGCACGCTCTTTTCCCATAGATTCGGTGGCGACGATATAGGTGCCAACAGGCATGATGCGTTTGTTCAATTCAGGAGCCACTGCTTTGCCGTAGGCATCCAGATAGACGTTGCCAGCCAAGACCACAAAATCACAGACAACTTCGCCCTGCTTTGTTTTCACCAGAGGTTTGGCGCCACGAACAATTTCTACAACAGGTGAATTTTCAAAAATTTGCACGCCTGCTGCACGCGCAGCTTGCGCCAGGCCAAGGGTATATTTCAGCGGATGTAAATGACCAGATTGCGGATCGAAAGCGCCAGAATGAAATCTATCGCTGGCAATCCAGCTCTTAATATCTGGCGCCGCAATAGTTTGCATTTCGTAGCCGTACCGCTTCTGTATATCCGCCGTCGCTTGCGCCAGTTGCCGGCCTTTTTTTTCATTGACCGCCATGCTCATATAGCCGGGTACAAAATCGCAATCAATTGCGTGGTCAGCGATACGTTGACGTATCAGTTGCAATGCTTCGACAGTAATATTCCAGGCGCGTTTGCAAGCTTCTGGCGCAAACTGTGTTTCAATCGCTTCATCGCTAGCATAACCAACAATCGCCTGTCCGCCATTTCTACCGGACGCGCCCCAACCTACGGTTTTAGCTTCAATGACTGCAACAGAATAACCCTTGGCGCGCAATTCCAGCGCCGCCGACAGACCAGCTAATCCTGCGCCAACTACGCAAACATCTGCACTAACCCGACCCATCAATGCAGGCGATGGTGCAGGCCGTGTGACGCTCGCTTCGTAATACGAATTTTGTGTTAACTGCGCTTCTTTATCGAGCAACATGCCTAAAATCTTTCCATGTAACGTGCGGTTTCCCAAGTGCTTACGTGCTGACTATAATCGACCCATTCAGCGCTTTTTAACCTAACGAATTCATGCACAAAATCCTGTCCTAATGCTTGCGTCAAAATAGCGTCATTCTTCAAAGCATCAGCCGCAAGCCCTAGATTTTGCGGCAAGATTTTCAAACCTAAATCGGCACGCTCAGCATCGGTCATCTCGTAAATATCGCGGTTAACCGGCTGACCAGGATCAAGCGCGCGCTCTATTCCATCCAGGCCGGCAGCAATCACGCCAGCCAGTGCCAGGTAAGGGTTTGCCGCGCTATCGGGTAAGCGCCATTCAATTCTTTGGTAGACGACACGTGCGACAGTAGTCCGATTATTATCGCCAAAACCAATGAAGGCCGGAGCCCAGCTGGTGCCAGATAAAGACTGGCCGCACATCAGACGTTTGTAAGAATTGACGGTCGGCGCGCACAGTGCTGTTAAGGCAGGCGCATGCTGCAATAAGCCAGCCATGAATTGATACGCGACAGACGATAGACCTAAGTCTCGGTCATCTTGATCAGCGCCAAAGATGGCTTTGCCGTCGGCATCGGCAATTGATAAATGAAAGTGCAAACCGCTGCCTGGGCGATCGGCGAAAGGCTTAGGCATCATAGAAAAAATCATGCCTTCTTCTTCGGCAATATGATGTGCCGCCATTTTGAACAGCATGAAATTATCGGCCGCCTTGAGTGCATCAGCGTACTTGTAATTCACCTCAAACTGGCCGCTGGCATCTTCATGGTCGATCTGAAATACCCCTAGTCCACAAGCATCTAATGAAGCCGTTAACTTTTCCAGAAAGCTGGTTTGACGTAACAAACTCTTGGTGTCGTAGGAGGGCTTTTCCAATGTGTCGCCGGCTTCTGAATCGATGCCATCCGGCTTACGTTGTAACAGAAAAAATTCCGGCTCCAGGCCGGCATTCAGGGTCCAGCCCCGCTCTGCCAAACGCTCTACCTGGCGGCGCAATATTTGCCGTGGGCAGACGTCGAAAGCCTGACCAGCCACATGGCCATCCAGCACGACACGGGCATATCCAGGCAACCACGGCATGGCTTGCAGCGTCGATAAATCTGCCCGACCGTAATACTCAGAACGGACACCGGTACGCGGCAAACCCGTACCCCAGATCGACGGACCAGAAAACCCGGCTCCAGGGTAAACGATGTCACTGAGGTGCGATAGAGGAATAAGTTTACCTTTGGCGACACCATGAATATCAGTAAATTGCGCAAAGACAAATTTGATGTTTTTAATCCCAAGTTTGCTTTGATAGTCGGCAATGTTTGATGTCGTGTTTTTGTCAGAATTGTTTATCATTTTAATTTTTTTGTGCCAGAAAATCGTTGCTTGCCATTGCTGTTAAAACCCAATCGTTAACCACAAGTCACGGGCTGTATTTTTTCTTTTAGTCCCCCTCTCCCGCTAGCGGGAGAGGGCTGGGGTGAGGGTAGTTGCGATACAAAAGCGCCTATTTATCTACGGATTTAATTGCTAATTTCTATTTGGCGCCTGTGTTGCCCAATCACCCTCATCCCCGGCCCTTCTCCCGCTAGCGAGAGAAGGGAGCTTAACTAATTCGTATCCAGGTTGTTTTTAGCTCCGTATATTTGTCAAATGCATGCAAGGACTTATCGCGCCCATTGCCTGATTGTTTATAGCCACCAAACGGCACGGTAATATCATCGCCGTCATATTGATTGACATGCACTGTACCCGCACGCAAGGCGCGCGCTGTCTTGATGGCGCGGCTCAAGTCCGCTGTCCAGATCGCCGCTTGCAAACCAAAAGAGGATGCGTTGGCCTGACGCACCGCTTCGTTTATATCGGTAAAAGTCAGGACAGACAGGACCGGTCCAAAAATCTCTTCACGCGCAATTTTCATGCTGCTATCAACCTGATCGAAAATAGTCGGCGCGACATAGTAGCCGCCAGTTTCCAATCGAACCTGTTCGCCGCCAAAAAGACATTTTGCACCTTCTGACTTACCGGCTGCTATGTATCCCATCACCGACTTCAATTGGGTTGCATCGACAATTGCACCCATGATGGTGTCTTCATTCAATGGATCGCCTGGCTGAAAACTTGGCATCATCGCCAACGCCTTTTCCATGAATTTATCTTTGATCGAAGCTTCGACAAACAAGCGCGATGGCGCATTGCAGCTCTCGCCCTGATTAAAATAAATCGAACCTATCGCCGCTTCGACTGCTGCATCCAGATCTGGACAATCCGCACAGACAATATTCGCTGACTTACCACCAAGCTCAGTCCAGGCGCGCTTTAGATTCGATTGGCCTGCCATTTGCAAAATTTGCTTACCGATTTTTGTCGAGCCGGTAAAACCTATGCAATCAACATCCATATGCAGTGCCAATGCAGCACCAGCCTCGTGTCCGTAGCCAGGTACTACATTAAATACTCCGGCAGGAATACCAGCTTCAAGTGCGATCTCGGCCAGACGCAAGGCGGTCAACGGGGATTTTTCCGATGGTTTCAAGATCACGCTGTTACCAGCAGCCAGCGCGGGCGCGATCTTCCATGCTGCCATGATCATAGGATAATTCCACGGCACGATAGCCGCGACTACACCAACCGCTTCACGTGTAATCAACGCCAGACTGTCGGATGCTGTTGGTGCTATTTCATCATAAATTTTATCGATCGCTTCGCCATACCAACGTATGCAATTTGCCGTTGAATTGACATCGACACTTAAGCTGTACTGGATTGGCTTACCCATGTCTAGCGTTTCAAGCAAAGCTAACTCATCACCGTACTTTAAAACCAGATCGGCAAATTTAATCAGCACACGCTTGCGTGCGGCAGGCGCCTGGCTGGCCCATCTGCCATCATTAAAAGCGGTGCGGGCAGCGCTTACCGCCAGATCAACATCGTCACTTTGGCAACGCGCAACCAGGCCGAGATTGCGCCCGTCAATAGGCGAAAAATTATCGAATTGCTGCTCCGATTTAGCCCAGACACGCTGTCCATCGATGAAGGCGCGGCCATCCATTTTGAGCGTTGCGGCACGCTCATGCCAAAGTTTGTTTGTCATACGATTTCCTTTTTTCCTGCGATATTTTTCCGAAAAAAAAGCGGACATCACGTGCGTGATATCCGCCATTCTTCAAATGCGGCTTAAGCACTACGATACATGCATTACATTAAAAACTGACTACCGCTGAAGCGCCTACCAATAAATTATCTTTCTTGTAGGTCTGTGTCGTCACATCATAAAAAGTATTCTGTGAAGAACCATCACGGCGCACTTCAAATTTCATCAACACATTTGGTGCCAAAGCATAGTTCAAGCCAAATGTCATCGCATAACGATTCGCACCCTTATTTGGATCCATGACTAAGCCAGTCGCATTGTCAATCCCAGGTCCAAAGCCGTTACGGTAATCGCCACATGCGAAATCCATCGGGGTCGCACCGCTAGGATCTGCAACTAAATCAGGCGCACTACAAGTTGGAAACACTACGCTAGGCACACCGCCACCATTGACAGAATTTTTGATGAAATCGAAACGGGCAATTCCTTCAAGGCGTGGCGTAATTTTGTAGGCTGCTAATCCGGACAAACCTACCCATTTAGCATCATTGCCGTTAAACGCAGCACTCTTGGTTACACCGGTTTCTAGCTGACCTTGCAAAGTCAGATCACCACGGATGAAATAAGTATCTGCCTCAATATAATTAACCGACGTGGTGGCCGACATTTTTCCATGCAGACCTGATGCACCCCAACCATCAAATTCACCCTTGGAATAATCTACACGCCAATGGAAATTCGGCGATTTACGGTCAGTCACGCGACCATTGTTGGCGTTGCCAACAATGGTTTTGATGTCCCATTTTCCTTCCAGATGCTCATAACCAAAACCTGTCATGAAAGAAGGTTCAGTGAAATCAAACAGCAGACTGTTGGTAATGCTCTTTTTAGACTGCGGGCCAGCGGTCAACTGATATTCATAACCAGGCCATGAGCCGATTTGTCCAGCCAGAAAGCGATTATTCAATCCGTCGACAGGAATAGAGACGAAAGCCTGATTCACCATTGAGCCTAAATTGTAACCACCACCATCACCATAGCTCTTATGTGGCATCAGTTCCAGCAACCACTTAGTGCCGCCTTCCATTTCTTTCTCAAAACGTAACAGTGCAGTGCCAAAGAAAGCATTATCGTAGGCGTAAGCAGCTTTTTGACTAGGATGCGCACCGGTACCATTCACGTCAGAGAAGTTCTTCATGAACACGACACTACTGGTGTTCTGACGTTGGTTATAGATGTAAGTTGGATCTATAAAACCAGAAATTTTAAAACCCTTCAAACCACTGGTTTCAAGCTGATCATCAATCGCTTCAGTTTTGATTTTCATGCGATTAAATTCCGCCTGATTCTCTACATCTGTCGCCGCAACTGTCGCGGCTTTAACATTAATCGCTTCTACCATCGCTTCGAGCTGCTTGATTTTTGCTTTCATTGCATCGAGCTCGTTTTTCAAATCCTGCGCACTTTGCGCCATAGCTACCGCTGGAAACGCCAATGCGATGGCAATCACGGCTTTTTTCAAAATATGCATGTTTTCTCCTCTGGGTTAAATGGAATTACAGTGTTTTACAGTGTTCTTACTAATTCAAAGCTTCGGCCTGAAACGCGGCAGAAATTTGTTTTTGACGCAAACGTTCGGATCGAACGATATACCAACTCGATAAAACAACTCCGATCGTGACTACCAATATCGTCAGCGCAGCAACCACATTGACGCGTGGGTCTAACCCCAACCTGGCTCGTGAAAAAATCACGATCGGCATAGTGGAATAACCAGGGCCGGTCAAGAAAGCGGACAAGACCACGTCATCTAGCGACAAAGTAAAGGTAAGCAACCACGCCGAAGCCAAAGCCTGCGTGATATTGGGCAAAGTCACCAAGCCAAATACCTGATATGGCTTACAACCCAAATCCATTGCTGCTTCAGTCAATGATTTACTCATCTCTTGAAGGCGCGACTCCACGACGACCGTGGCGTAAGCCATGCCAAGGACGGTGTGCCCGAACAGAATAGTCACCAACCCACGCTGCGGAAATCCGAACATTTTCTCAAATGAAACGAACATCAACAATAACGATAAGCCGATAATCACTTCCGGCATCACCAACGGTGAACTGACCATTCCCTTAAACAAGGCACGACCGGAAAATTGACGATAACTATTCAGCACAAACGCCGCAAAGGTGCCAAGTATTACCGACGCAGTGGCAGACATCAGCGCGATCTTCAGCGACAAAATAAATCCGGAAATGATTTCCCTATCTTCAGCCAGGGCTGAATACCAATGCAAGGTAAAACCACTCCAGATCATGTCTTGACGTGAGTCATTAAATGAAAACACGATCAGCATAAAAATTGGGATGTACAGAAACAGATATCCCATTGAGAGCCAACCACGGCCAAACCAACGATAGAAATTCATGATTGCCCCGGCACTTGAGTAGACTTAGATTGATATTTATTGAAGATACCCATTGGCACCAAGATCAGCAAAATGACCACTACAGTAACGGCAGACGCCATCGGCCAATCGTTGTTGCTGAAGAATTCATCCCACAACACGTGTCCTATCATCAGTGTCTCCGGACCACCCAGGAGTTCTGGAATTACGTACTCGCCGACACAAGGAATAAACACCAGCATCGAGCCAGCGATAATGCCTGACTTTGACAACGGCACGGTAATGCGCCAGAAGGTACTCCACGGTGTAGAACCCAGATCCGCAGCTGCCTCAATAAAGCGTACGTCCATCTTCGCCAGATTGGTGTACAGCGGAAGTATCATGAATGGCAAGTAGGTATATACCATCCCGACCATCAAAGAGAATGGCGTATTCATCATGTGTAGCGGTGCATCGATCACGCCGATAGAGAGCAGGAAATGATTCACCACCCCATTATTGGCGAGCATACCCTTCCATGCATAAATGCGTAACAGAAAAGATGTCCAGAACGGCAGCATCACCATCATCATCAGGGTTGGCCGTATCGATGCTTTGGCTCGCGCCATAAAATACGCAAACGGATAACCAATGAAAAGGCAAAACACTGTGGTGATCGCGGCAAACTTAATTGAACTGAGATAAGTCAACACATACAATTTATCTTCAGCGATAAACAGATAGTTGCTGATCTTGATCTTGAGCGACACGATACCATCGACATAGGTCAGCAAAGTGCCGAAGGGGTTGCTGATTTCCATCTCGACCAGACTGATCTTCAAGATGATGAAGAACGGTACCAGCGAACAGGCGATCAGCCAAAGATAGGGCACACCAATGACTACGGATCGACCGCTCAGCCATTTGAATTGAATGAAGTTTTTAAGAAATTTTTTCACGATATTTTCTACTAAATTCGCCGCTATTGGGTTAATACCACCATGGAGATATCCGACCAGCTCGCATACACCTTATCACCCCACTTAGGATGGAACGCACCATGGCGCACGGTATTGCTGACCGTTGCCTTGACCTGCATGCCGCTGGCAAGTTTCAGGTGGTACACGGTATAGCTACCTAGATACGCGAGTTCGACAATCTCGCCATACACAACGTTATGTGCATGTTCTGGTGCTTCCGCGCTAATCGTGATTTTTTCTGGTCGTACCGCCACCGATACCGGCATACCGATTGTGCCGGTGATGCCGTGCCCTACGTAGTGCAGGCATTCAGGTGATTCGACAATCACGTGATCTGGTTCATCAACTGTCACTTTGCCGGCAAACATATTCACGCTGCCAATAAAGTCTGCGACGAAACGGCAATTTGGCGTCTCATAAATTTCATGCGGCCTGCCAGTCTGACGAATAACACCCTCGCTCATGACAGCAATACGCGATGCCATTGTCATCGCTTCTTCCTGGTCATGCGTCACCATCACGCAAGTTACCCCGACTTGCTCAATAATATTGACCAGTTCAAGCTGAGTACGCTCGCGGAGTTTTTTATCTAATGCAGCAAGCGGTTCATCGAGTAACAGCAATTGCGGTCGCTTGGCAAGACTACGCGCCAAGGCGACACGTTGCTGCTGTCCACCGGAGAGTTGATGCGGCTTACGATTACCGTAGCTACTTAGTTGTACCAGCCCCAACATCTTCTCTACCCTTGCAGCGACTTCATCCTTCGGCATACCGTCACGACGTAAGCCAAATGCGATGTTATCCCACACCGATAAATGTGGGAACAAGGCATAAGACTGAAACATCATGTTGATCGGTCGATGATAAGGCGCAACGCCAACGATATCTTTACCATCGAGCAAAATCTGACCGGAAGTCGGTGATTCGAATCCCGCCAGCATGCGTAGCAATGTCGATTTTCCGCATCCTGAGCTACCCAGCAAGGCAAAAATTTCTCCCTTATTGATCGAGATAGAAACATTATCTACGGCACGGACATCGCCAAATTCTTTCACTAAATTATTGATTAATAAAAATGGTTTGCCCGCGCCCGTGCTCGTACCATTACTGGCTGCAGTCGATGTTGCAAGTGCTTGACTAGCAGTTTCGCCATTGACTGCGGTTGGTGAAGATGACGCCATGAAGAGCCCTGATTAAAAAATTAAGACAACATTACAATTATTAGTAAATAATCGCGATCAATGTGCGCCACCCGGCTTGCCGGGCGGCGACGTCGCCAATTAAATACCTGTTTTAAACTGCGTGTAGATGCGCGTCATCAGACGACGGATATCAGAGTTAACCACTTCCGGGGAAGTCATTCTCTTCTTATCCGCATCGCTCAAAAACACCGTTTTGTTTTCAGAAATTTCCTTCTTGACGAACTTAGTGCTGGCAGCATTCGGGTTCGCATAGAAAACTTTATTTGTCAGGCTGGCATGGACTTCTGGACGCATAATGTAATTCATCCAGAGATGCGCATTATTCGGGTGAGGTGCATCCGCAGGTATCGCCATCACGTCAAAGAATAAGGTAGCCGATGTACTCGGAATTAAGGCCTGAATATCGATGCCGTTTTTGGCTTCTATCGCACGTTGACGGGCGATATTGATATCGCCAGACCAACCAAGAGCGACGCAGACTGAACCGTTTGCCATGTCATTGATATAGCCAGAAGAACTGAACAGGCTGATGTAAGGGCGTATTTTTTGCAATAAGCGACCAGCTTCCTGATAATCAGCAGGTGATTTAGAGAACGGGTTCTTGCCTATGTATTGCATCGCTGGAGGAAGAATTTCTGATGGCGCATCAAGGAAAGAAACACCGCAAGATTTCACCTTAGCCATATATTTTGGATCGAAGACCAAATCCCATGCGTTTGCTGGCATTGGTAAATCGCCCAAGGCTTCTTTAACTTTTTTAGTATTGATACCTACTGTTGTGAAACCCCAGAGCCAGTCAACAACATGGTCATTATTCGCATCAAGTTTCGCAATCGCCGCCTGAATCACAGGATCGAGATTAACAAGATTCGGTAGTTTGCTCTTGTCGAGCTTCATCAGCAAACCACCTTGAATTTGCAGATTTGCCCAATTAATCGAAGGTACAACGATGTCATAACCAGTTTTGCCAGCAACCATCTTTGCATGCAGAATTTCGTTAGTATCAAACAGATCGTAACGAACTTTGATGCCGGTTTCTTTTTCAAAATTTTTGATCGTATCATCAGCGATATAGTCCGACCAATTGTAGATATTCAAGACTTTTTCTTCTTGCGCCATCGCTGGCGATGAAACCAATGTTGCCAGACCAAATGTCAGCCCAATCGCTGACACTCCCATCATACTTGCCAGTGTCTTAGTCATGCTGTGTTTTACGTGTTGCTTCAAATTTACTGTCTTCATACCGATCTCCTCCAGAATTAAAGTGAAAATACCCGTCTTTGATGCCACTATTTCATCTTACTCTTTTACGCTTTTGAATCACAATGTTCGTTCAGATTTTTTAAGATCATCACATTTGTTATTAGCAATTTTAGTGCCATCTTCAACAGCATTTCTATTTCTCGTTTTAGTGTTTTTTTCCATTTAAAAATGTCACTTTTCGAAGAAAAAATAGCCTATACCAGCTCTTTCTTTTTCAAATCATCCAAGGTCGCATCCAGGCAGCGACGGATCAGCCCCACCATCTCATCAATCTCAATTTTAGTCATGCACAATGGCGGTGCAATAATCATGCGATCACCAACAGCGCGCATAATCATTCCATTATTGAACATATGTCCACGACAAATCATTCCAACATTTGCACTGGCGTCGAACAATTCGCACTCGTGAATGTTGGCCGCTTTAGTTTTTACCAAATTCAAACCAGCAACTAAACCTACAGAATTTGCAAAGCCAACTAGCGGATGTGATGCTAGTGTGGCGAACTGTTGTTTCAAATACGGACCAGTTTCATTGGCGACTTTTTCTACCAATTTTTCTTGCTCCAGAATACGAATATTTTCTAAGGCACCGGCACATGCAACCGGGTGTCCTGAATAGGTGAAGCCATGATTGAAATCACCGCCTTTTTCGATCAACACATTTGCTACGCGATCACCGACAAGGACACCGCCCAAAGGAATGTAACCGGAGGTAACACCTTTAGCAAAAGTAATCAGGTCAGGTTTAATTCCCATTAATTCAGAACCAAACCAAGTACCAAGTCGACCGAAGCCACAAATAACTTCATCAGCGATCAGGAGAATGCCGTATTTATCGCAAATACGCTGAATTTCTGGCCAGTAAGTGGCGGGGGGAATAATCACACCGCCCGCGCCTTGTATTGGCTCGCCGATGAAAGCCGCAACTTTTTCTACGCCGACTTCAAGAATTTTTTCTTCCAGCCAAGATGCTGCTTTTAAACCGAATTCATCTTCAGTCATGCCACGGCCATCTTCGAAATAATTCGGCTGGCCGATGTGCTCAATGCCTGGAATCGGCAAACCACCTTGCGCGTGCATGCCACCCATACCGCCCAAAGATGCGCCAGCAACTGTACTGCCATGATAGGCATTGTGGCGACTGATGATAGTGTGGCGTTTTTCGTAGCCTAGTAAATCCCAATAACGCCGGACCATGCGCAGATTAGTATCATTGCCTTCTGAACCTGAACCTGTGAAGAAAACATGATTAAATTGCGCTGGCGAAATCTCCACCAACTTGGCCGCGAGTTGCACCGCTGGTACATTTGTCGTATTGAAAAAGCTGTTATAAAAAGGCAGTGTTTCCATCTGTTTATACACCGCTTCTGAAATGCTAGTGCGGCCGTATCCAACATTCACGCACCACAGACCAGACATACCATCGAGTATTTTTTTACCTTCAGAATCCCAAATATAAATACCGTCACCGCGCACCATAACGCGTGCACCTTTTTGATTCAAATCTTTAAAATCAGTGAACGGATGCAGGTAATGGGCAGAGTCTAATTTCTGAATAGCCTTGGTATCAAAAACCTGTTCTTTCGCGGCCTGCTTGGCCGATGCAACTAAGGTGACGCTAGGTGTCAATGGATTGGAATACATGATGATCCTATACCGGTCATGCCGGAATTAATAACAAATTGTGACTATTCAGTCGCTAAGATGACGATATCAAAAACCCTCGTTATCGTCATACCGGACTTGATCCGGCATGACGGCGAATGAAGGTTTTCACACTTTAAAAAATGGCCGTTTCATTGGGGCTGAACCGTCACAGCAAATTTTTATTAACGACGTCAATTTAAACGTGCAGTAAAAGGTGCTCCCGTTCCCATGGGCTGATGACGGTCATGAATTCCTGATGTTCCAGGTCTTTGATCGCGGCATACACATCGATAAATCGGTCACCCAACACAGAACGTAACTTGTCTTCAGCGCGTAATGCAGCCAGCGCTTCGGGCAAACCTTGCGGCAATTCAAATTTTAAATCGTAAGCACTGCCGACTGTCATTGGAGTAGGCTCAAGCTGCTCCACCATTCCCAAATAACCGCAAGCGAGTGTGACTGCCAGCGCCAGGTAAGGATTAGCATCGGCACCGATAATACGGTTCTCAACGCGGCGATCTTGCACGCCAGATTCAGGCACACGGAAACCGACGGTACGGTTATCCATACCCCATTGAATATTGATCGGTGCAGCGGTATGACGCACGATGCGGCGATATGAATTGACATACGGCGCAACTATCGCCATGGCTGCAGGCATATACCGTTGCAAGCCGCCGATATAGTGTTTAAAAATCGGTGCCGCTGAACCATCTTCATTACTGAAAATATTCAAACCAGTTTTAGAATTCACCACACTTTGATGCACATGCATGGCCGAACCTGGTTCGCCCGCCATAGGCTTGGCCATAAAGGTAGCGTACATATCGTGCTTCAATGCCGCTTCGCGCAAAGTACGTTTAAAGAAGAAAACTTTATCGGCCAAACCTAGTGGGTCGCCATGCAGGAAGTTGATTTCCATCTGGCCCGCACCAATTTCATGAATCAAGGTATCGACGTCCAGATTCATCAAGTCGCAATAATCGTAGATGTCTTCAAACAGCGGATCGAATTCATTCACGGCATCGATGCTATATACCTGACGGCTAGTTTCTGATCTGCCACTACGGCCAACTGGCGGCTTCAACGGCAAATCTGGATCGATGTTTTTTGCGGTCAGATAAAATTCCAACTCCGGTGCAACCACTGGCTTCC